>NZ_JBFTMC010000044.1:0-29575 GCF_056396765.1 Bacillus sp. 05T22 | reverse complement strand
ACCACTGGGTGGTATTTCGATGGCGTTAACTGGTTCTATCTTCATAATGCCGGGAATATGGCTACTGGATGGACAAAAATTAACGGCTCTTGGTATCTCCTTCAACCTAATGGTGTAATGACCACTGGGTGGTATTTCGATGGCGTTAACTGGTTCTATCTTCATAATGCCGGGAATATGGCTACTGGATGGACAAAAATTAACGGCTCTTGGTACCTTCTTCAGCCTAATGGTGTAATGACTACTGGGTGGTATTTCGATGGCGTTAACTGGTTCTATCTTCATAATGCCGGGAATATGGCTACTGGATGGACAAAAATTAACGGCTCTTGGTACCTTCTTCAATCTAATGGCGTAATGACTACTGGATGGTATTTTGATGGAGTTGACTGGTATTATCTTCATAATGCCGGGAATATGGCTACTGGATGGATCCAAGATAGCGGAAAATGGTATTACTTATATGAAGATGGAGTAATGAAAAAAGAATCTGTGTATTTAGATGCTCCGATGATTTTCCAACTACCTGAGCTACATAATGGATGCGAAGTTGTTTCAATGACAATGATGCTAAAATATCACGGACATAATGTAGACAAGCTAACACTAGCTAAACAATTACCTGTTGATTCTACACCCATGATAAAAAGTGCTGGATCTATTTTAACGTGGGGAGATCCTTCAGTTGGATTTGTTGGAGATGTAACAGGCGCATCTCCTGGTTATTCTATTGACCCCGCACCATTAAAAAGATTATTAGATCGTTATACAAACAGCGGTATCGATTTATCAGGCTCTGATTTTTCTAAAATTGAGCGTTTATTAGCACAAGGAAAACCGGTTGTAACTTGGATTACAGCATCTTTTTCACATCCGGTATCCCCTCAGAGTTGGAAAACCTTATCAGGGAAAGTTATACAAGCTGACTTTGATATGCACGTAGTATTAGTCACTGGGTATGATAATGATTATGTATATATTAATGATCCTCTTAGACGTGGCAAAGGGGCTAAAATTCTAAAAAGTAAATTTATCAGCAGCTACAATTATATGGGTAAAAAAGCATTAAGTATGTAGTGAATACAAACAAAAAGAGATAAAATGAAATTCATTTTATCTCTTTTATTTTGTAAATTTACTCATTTATACCATATAATGAATAAAATAGATTTTGAAAGGAGCATCAAATTCATGAATGCTTTTGTCATTATTATTCTCACTTTTCTTAGTGTAATTAGTTGGGAGGCTTTTTTTAAAGACAAAACAGATAAAAGCAATACAAATCAGCAAAAAGAATAATTTTGTCTCGCCATGATTCAAAATTCCACCTTATGTTCACCCCCTATTCCTTATTCATAACTTGTCGTCACTCTCACGATTACTACCTACTTATTACTTATGAATCCTGAACAAACAAGACTATTCTACAAAAATATATAAGAATGAAAATTCAATCGCTATAAAACCGCAAATTATGTAGGTTTTTCTTCGTTTATTGTCGGTTTCCATCCGCATACATTTTTTGAAAGTATGATATAATAATATAAAATCTTTTACAGAAAGGATTTAGATATCATGATCGCTCGAAGGAGCATGTGGCATCGAATTGACGAATCTTACACGTAGCGTATTTTTTCAGCTCAGATCCTTTAGTCTAGCGAAAAAAATACGAGAGTGGGGAAATTATGATTGCCCGAAGGATAATTTGGCAACGAAAAGACTCTTCTTACACATAGCGTTTTGTTTAAGTCCCATTGATAATTGCTAAACAAAACAAAGAAGAGGGCAGGATTGCTAAATAACAAATCCTACTCCAAGTTTTGTTTAGTCGTTTTTAGACTTAAACTAAAACGAAAGTAGGGAGAATTGATGGACGAGAGGATTATTCGTTATTTCTTCAGCGACATATAGCATAGTTAGTTTGATGTAAACTAACTAAAGGCTACATGGGCTCGTAGTTAGTTTACAAGATGAAAAGAACTACTAACTACGGAAAGAAGGAATAACGATGAGGAACATCCAAAGTCGACAAATTATTAAAGAAATTTTTATGGTTTTAATCGGTTCATTTATTTTATCAGCAGCACTATATCACATTCATTTCCAAAACCACTTAACTGAAGGTGGCTTTGTAGGAATTGCGCTATTTATCCAAAACTTTTTTGATATTTCACCGTCAATTTCAACTGTATTGATGGATATCCCGGTCATTTTATTATGTGCTACATTTTTAGGTAAGAAGATGGTTGGTTATTCATTTATGGGTTCGATTTCATTCGGAGTGTTCTATTCTTTAATGGAAAATTTCTCTCCATTTACAGTAGATTTGTCAAATCATTTATGGATAGCCGCAGTACTTGGCGGCGCGCTAGCTGGGATTGGACTCGGTTTTATATTACGATTTGGTGGTGCAACCGGCGGAGACGATATTTTAACAATTGTACTAAGTAAAAGAACTCACTTTACAATTGGGCAGATTTTCTTCGTCTTTGATGCGATCGTACTTGCACTTTCATTATATTATTTAAATTGGACAGAAATTGCTTTTACTATTCTTTCAATTGCCGTGCAGGCAAAAACATTGGATTTAATTTATTATCCAAAAACAGAAAAGAAAACAGTATCTATTCCAATGTCAAAACAACATGCAACAAACTAAAAAGCGAAAGGCCTCTGCCTCTCGCTTTTTTCATGCTCTTTTTTCTTTCTCTAATATGTAACGAACTTGGTAGAATCTATTTGCAAACTCTGTTACATTCCGCGTTAGACGATAATTCACCGTAGAGCCAATCGCTATTCCTAACACAGGAATACCTTGAAAGAGTTTACGACGAAGCGCATAAATAGAAAAAGTCTTCAAAATTTGTTTTAACACCACTTCTGTAGAAGCTGGTTTTAACACTTTTTCTTCCCCTTCATAAAAGAACAAATCTTCTTGTTCTAACTCCTGAAGCAAGTTATACCAAGCATATTGCTGAAGCCTTGTTGGCAACAACGCAGCATGGAATACTTTTAAAGCGAGCATCATTTCATAAGGCTTGTTCACATCATGACCAAACGATGTTGCAATAAGCTGAACCGCCTTTACATTTAACGCAATCATGACAGGGAAATCAGCTGTCAATAATAACAAACCACCTACTCCGGTTGCTCCTCCCTGCACGAAAGAATATAAACGATGACGCGCCGTCTGCTGCTCGGCTATATATGTTAATTGATCTATGGATAACTCTTTCAATTCTTCCAACTGTTCAATCGATTCATCAAACAATCGTGCCGTTCCTAAAATACGATTCCGTGCATCAAGTTGTGATTGTGAGCTTTGAATCAATGCATGGAGATGGAATAACCCTCCGTCCGCTTTTGCAAAAAACTCTTTTCGCTTTTTCTCTGAAACTTTCGCAACTGAAGCATGCAACCACTTATCAAACATCTTTTGAAAATCGGTAGACTCCTGTTCTAACAATTGCGTTTCCCAATTTTTAACCTCTTGTAAAATGGCTTGTTCTCGCTTTGATCGCATCGTAACAACCACCTCGCTCAATTTTTTTCTATTGTAACATATTTCCGGTTTCTCTTTGTAAATCTGATAGACTAAACATATATTTATCCAGTACATGGGGGGATTATATGTACCCACGCGCAAAGGCATTTGGAATTGTACTTCACAACGAACGAATTCTCGTTCAAGAGTATCTTACGGAAAGCGAAACGTATTACAGACCACTCGGCGGTTCTATTGAATTTGGAGAGAAATCAGATGAAACAGTGATTCGTGAATTTAAGGAAGAACTTAATGCACAAGTAGAAATTACAACTTACTTAGGATGTCTTGAAAATATCTTTTACTCAAACGAAGAAATCGGCCATGAGATCATTCAATTGTATTCTCTTCATTTTGTAGATACATCGCTTTATGAGATCAAAACAATTCCTATTATAGACGGAGAACCCAATACATATGCGACGTGGATTCCGATTACAGCATTTCTGAACCAAGAAAAAGTATTGTATCCAAATGGACTAACAAAATTTGTTGCCACAAAAAGAAAAGACGGAATCCTATAGGATCCCGTCTTTTTTACATATATTAACCAATGTTTCCAAGACGTAATACGTCACGAGCAATCATAACTTCTTCGTCAGTTGGAATTACGATAATTTTTACTGGAGAGTGTGGGAAGTTGATGAATGCTTCTTCGCCATGAATGTTGTTACGTTTTGGATCGAAGTATACTCCCATAAACTCAAGGCCTTCTAATACACGTTCACGAATTAGAGCACTGTTTTCTCCAATACCAGCTGTAAAGATGATTGCGTCTACACCTTTCATACGAGCTGCATAAGAACCGATATATTTATGAATACGTCCTACGAATACATCTAACGCTACTTCTGCACGGTGGTTTCCTTCTTTTTCCGCTTGTTCGATGTCACGTAAGTCACTAGAGAATCCAGAAAGACCTAGCATACCACTTTTCTTGTTTAATACATTCAGAACTTCTTCTACAGATTGTCCTGTTTTTTCCATAATGTATGGAATTAACGCAGGGTCAATGTTACCAGAACGTGTACCCATTGTTACACCAGCAAGTGGAGTGAAGCCCATAGAAGTATCGATAGATTTTCCGCCTTCTACAGCAGCAATACTTGCACCGTTACCTAAGTGGCAAGAAAGTAAACGTAAGCTTTCAAGTGGACGACCTAATAATTCAGCTGCGCGCTGTGTTACATATTTATGAGAAGTTCCGTGGAAACCGTATTTACGAACGCCGTATTTCTCATAGTATTCATATGGTAAGCTGTATAAGAAAGATTCTTCCGGCATTGTTTGATGGAATGCTGTATCAAATACTGCAACTGCTGGTACGTTCGGAAGTACTGCTTGGAACGCTTTAATACCAACAACGTGTGCTGGATTATGAAGTGGTGCTAATTCGCTTAAATTTTCAATTTCTGCTAATACTTCGTCAGTAATTACAGCAGAATCATCAAATTTTTCACCGCCGTGTACAACACGATGACCAATACCACTAATTTCATCAAGAGATTTCAAAATTCCATTTTCAGTTAATTTGTTAAGAAGCATATTAACTGCTACTCCATGATCTGGAATATTTGTAACTTCTGTTTGTTTTTCACCGTTCACAGTAATTGTGAAGATACTATCTTCTAAACCGATACGTTCTACTAAACCTTTTGTTAATACTTTCTCACTTGGCATTTCAAACAATTGGAATTTTAATGAAGAGCTTCCTGCATTAATCGCGATGATTTTTGACATCTAGTCTTTCGCCCCTTTTTCTCTTGGTASTTGTGTGGATGAGACCACAAACCGCTCGATTTTATCTGATTAAATTTACCAAATATGAAAACGTTTCATTCTCAGTAAATTTTATACTCACGAGTTTAATTTAAACATCGTCCGACATATATTTCAAGTGAAAAAATTGTAACACCAAGAAAAAATATATATTACAGATTTCAAAAAAATTCAGTTTTATCTTGTATACATTAAAAGTTCCTACACATAACACAAAACTGTATTACATTAATCAATACCTCTGTTACATATGTTATGACTTATGTGTTGCAAACCAGCTATTTAATTGAGTCATTATATTCTCCATCGCCTTCATATTGGAAAACTTAGGTAATTCCACTAATAACGCCTGTTTTGGCATCGTTACATCCGGCCCCTTCTTTTGGAGAACAAGTATACTTTTTGCATTTTTCTCGTTTTTAAACATGGAAACAGGAAGCTGTAATAGCCCTTGAATAAAGCTTGTTTCTTTAATAAAAGCATGAAGTTTTGGTGCTTGATCACTTTCAAAAATGAAGTTTGGTACTAAGAAGAATAAATAGCCGCCTTCTTTTGTATGCTTCACACTTTGTTCAATAAATAAGTGATGTGCATAAGACATGCCTTCATCTGCTTTTAAAGTATATTCACTTGCACCGATTTCGTTTGGATAATAACCGATCGGTAAATCGCAAACAACAGCATCTACTGGGTCAATATAAAGCGGCGCTAGTCCATCTTGATTGAACAACTCAATTGCTTGCTTTTGTAAATTCGCATTCACTAAAGCAAGTCTAACAAGTAAATCATCCACATCTACACCAAATCCGCTTATCGTTGTACCTTCTTGGGCACCATTAAAAATTGTCGTCATTAAGTTCCCTGTTCCAATAGCAGGATCTAAAACAATAATTTCTTTTTGATCCTTCATAAATTTCTGGAACAAATAGTTCATAAACATCCCAACTGCATCAGGCGTCATTTCATGATTGGCTTGTATGCCATCTTTCATTCCTTTTAAAATGGCAAGCTGAAATGCTTTGCGAATTTCCTCGCTTTTATATGTTTCTTCATTAAACTTACTATATTCACGATTCAACCGTTCAATTGTTGATTCAGATAATTCTTCTTGCAGAATCGCCCCTTCAAACAGGTTATCCCCTGTTTCCACAAGCGCTTCTAAATATGTTACATCCAATTCTTTACGTAAAATTACGGTAGAAGAATCAAAAATAGAAAATAATGTTTCTACTGTCTGACTCACATACATTCCTCCTTCTGTCAATTACACATAACTTATATCATACCATAAAGTGAAACTTTAATCAGTGAGGAGGTTTCTTCATCCCCACTGATTATTAGCCTCACCAATCGGGCATTTACGGACAGTTTATCTCCAACTAGCTTCTTTGTGTTACTGCACCTTAAGGTAGGAGATTTACTGCCCGTTAATGCGGGGTAATCTAATTTTCCCCCAATAGAAAAAGCAGCCTCTATGTCATGAGACCGCTAAATTATATCAACGCTTTTTCAAATATATCGACCGTTCGACAATATACAACACGCCTGACAAGAAAAAACGACCTCTATAAGAGGTCGTCTTCATTACTTCGCAGCTTTTGCTGCTTCTAATGCTGCTTCATAATTTGGATGACTTGTACCTTCGCTTACGTATTCTACGTAAACTACTTTGTCGTTGCTGTCTACTACGAATACTGCACGAGCAAGTAAACGAAGCTCTTTCATTACTACGCCGTAAGCTTCACCGAATGAAAGGTCACGGTGATCAGAAAGTGTTGCTACGTTTTCTAAGCCGTTTGCTGCACACCAGCGTTTTTGAGCGAATGGTAAGTCCACACTAATTGTTAGTACTTTTGCGTTCTCAATACCAGCTGCATCTTGGTTAAAACGACGAGTTTGTGCATCGCATACACCTGTATCGATAGATGGTACAACACTAATTAATTTCACTTCACCTTTGTATGTTTCTAAACTTACTGGAGATAAGTCATTTGCTAATACTTGGAAGTTTGGCGCTTGATCGCCAACTTTAACTTCTGTTCCAACTAAAGTGATTGGGTTACCTTTAAAAGTTACGTTTGCCACTTGAAAATCCTCCCTTATTTAAACAAAATATGTACACTGTAAATGATAGTTTGTCCCTATACAGAATGCAAACAAAATCGCTTTATTTACAAAAAAATAAAAAAGCTAATCAACCGATTAGCTTCTTTTCGCTGTTAGATTTCAAATTCTGGTTCATCGCCTTTTCGCTTCTCCATCATTTCCTTCACTTTATCAACAGCTTGTGGTGCTAACTCAATGATTTTATCAATCACATGTGTCTGTTTATCTAAATGTAACACTTTTACGCCTTGTCCATTTATAACGAGAAAAGCAACAGGGTTAATTGAAACACCGCCACCACTCCCGCCTCCAAATGGATGACGACCAGAGCTCTCTACTTTTCCAAATTCGCTCCCACCAGCAGCAAACCCAAAACTTACTTTAGAAACTGTTAAAATGACGCTTCCGTCAGCTGCTTTAATTGGGTCGCCAATAATTGTATTTACATCAGTCATTTGTTTTAAATGCTGCATTGCAGTTGTCATTAAACCTTGAATTGGATGGTCCATTTTATCCCCCTATGCTTGTACGGATTTTTCTGTTATACCAGATCTTTGTTTTCTCATAAACAAGAGTAATTTCACTCCTGTTGTTACGGCACGATATATACGAAAGGAAGCTGTTAATTCACCTTTCGATGCAAATCCCTTCCCTTGAAACACAGGTGTAATCTCAAACTCCGGTATATCAATAACATGCGTATATTGTCCCAAGACCCCGGCTGTCATTCCTTTTATTCCCCATGCGTATCCAGTGACAATTCCGGTGCTAGCTGCATCACCCGTTCCAATTTGTGAATGCCATTTCCAGCTATTGATTTTCACTTTTTTAAGAAAACCTTTAATGATAGTATGGATCTCTTGAAGCCTTTTTATCAGTTCCCCGATACTATCAAGCTGCGCCATGATTTTATTTTCCATACCGCCATCTTTCTCTGCCTTTTCAATTTTTTGTCCAGTCTTTTTTTGCTGTTTTTCAATTCTTTCCAGCACATCAAATGTATATCGAATCATCCATATTTTCACTTGAAATAGACATTGTTTCTCCATTTCTGAATATAAAAACGTCACTTTAAGCGATAGTTTCGACAATAGTATAAATAAAATGAGCAAGAGAAAAATGCCAATTCCAATTACAAGCCATTTCATACGTACCATCCTTTCACTCCATATCCATTATCGACAGGTTCAAACAGGATTAAACAATTCGCAATAAAATTGAATATAGGAATTTTTCTAAAAACAAAGAGGGATTTTGACATTTTATATCGAAATATATTATTTGAGCATACCATCAGAATTTTTTCTAGTGGAGCACAACGCTAAATTTGACTGCAATGGAGGGATACACAATGGCAGATCGTCGCAATTTATTTTTCTTTTATGGTGATGACAAAGCTACGCTTGTCGAAAAAATGAAGCCAATATATCGTATTTTAGAGGGAAATGGATTTACCATATTAGATCATCCAAAAAATGCAAACGCTATCGTCAGTGTTGGAGATGACGGCACCTTCTTACAAGCCGTTCGTAAAACAGGGTTCAGGGAAGATTGCTTATATGCAGGAGTTTCTACGAAAGATGAAATTTCTTTCTACTGTGATTTCCATATTGACCATGTCGATACAGCCCTTCAAGAAATTACACAAAATGAAATTGAAGTGCGAAAATATCCAACAATCCAAATAGATGTTGATCAGGGGACATCTTTCCATTGTTTAAATGAGTTTTCTTTACGCTCTAGTATCATTAAAACATTTGTAGTGGATGTGCATGTTGATGATTTATATTTCGAGACATTTAGAGGAGACGGTCTAGTTATTTCTACACCGACAGGAAGTACAGCATATAATAAGTCATTGCATGGTGCGGTTGTTGACCCATTAATTCCATGCTTCCAAATAAGCGAACTTGCTTCTTTAAATAACAACACATACCGTACACTTGGATCACCGTTTATCTTAAACCATGAACGTACATTAACATTAAAGCTTACTCCGGGCGGTAATGATTACCCTGTTATCGGCATGGATAACGAAGCGCTTAGCATTAAACAAGTGGAAAAAGCGGTCGTTCGTTTAAGTGATAAACAAATTAAAACAGTAAAACTAAAAAATAATTCGTTCTGGGAAAAAGTACAGAGAACGTTTTTATAGAAAAAAGAGTGCTGAGGGGTTTCCCAGCACTCTTTTTTCATGATTCACATGTCGTTTTTTTGCAGAAACATTCATATCTTGTGTCGAAACACCAATATTATTTCTGATATACAATTCGACCATCTATTATAGTTATAGTAACTTGAATATCCTTTATTTCCTCTGCTTCAACTTCAAATATGTCACGGTCCATGATAGTAAAATCAGCTTCATATCCTTTAACAATTTTACCACGCTTATTTTCCTTACCAATCGCATAAGCACTTCCAGCCGTAAATAAGGAAACTGCTTCATATACCGTTAATCTCTCTTCAGGTATGTAACATGTTCCATCAATAAAACTTCGCCGCGTGACTGCACTATAGATTCCTAAAAACGGATTTACTTGTTCAATTGGCGCGTCTGATCCACCGCAACAATGTAATCCCACGCCGAGTAACGTTTTCCAAGCATACGCATAACGAAGACGATGCTCTCCTAATTTTTCAATAACAGATGGAAAATCAGATGAGACAAATACAGGCTGAATATCAATAATAGCTTGCAAATGCTTCATCCGCTGTATTAACTCTTCACGAGCAAGCTGACAATGAATAATACGATCACGCAGCCCCTCTGCCGGAGGATATAACTCCAGTGCATCAATTACATATTCAAGGGATAAATCACCGATTGTATGAATCGCAACTGGCATCCGTAAATTACGTGCTTTCTTCACTAATTCCGCGAGCTCTTCACGAGAAAAAATAGCTACTCCATTTGTTTCCTTCGCATCTTCATATGGCTCGCTTAATAGTGCTGTTCGTCCGCCAAAGGAACCGTCTGAAAAAATTTTCATTGCGCCAAATTCAATATAGTGCTCGGTCCCATAATATTTGCGTTCATGTGCGACTTCATGGTGTACAAGCAAATGAGCTTTAAATGGCATTTCCTTTATTACGTGTAAAAATGCATTATACGTTTTTTGAAAACCACCGTAATAATTTAAGTCTTCTGTATGCCCACCTACTAATCCATATTTCCAGCAATCTTGAATGGCTGTTTGTAGCGCTCTTTGCAAATAAGCTTCATCAATTTCCGGCTGGACATGCTTAATTAATTCTTGCGCTTGTTCATACAACAGGCCTGTTAGTTCTCCGGATACTCCACGCCCAATCTTTCCACCTTTTGGGTCTGACGTTTCTGCTGTTATATTTGCTTTTTCGAGTATGTAAGAATTCACCCATGTCACATGACGACAAACACGCTTTAATAAAATGGGATGCTCCTTAGAAAGGGCATCTAAATCACGAACGTGGACGCTTTTGGTATCTGTGAAATTATTTTCATTCCAGCCTTCGCCAATAATCCATGTACCTAATCTTGTTTCTTTCACTCGTTCAGCTACAAGCTCAATCATTTCCTTATAAGACGTACAAGCGGATAAGTCTAAACGGAGCAGTCGTTCTCCATGCCCAATAAGATGCATATGACTATCCACAAGGCCTGGAATCATCGTTCTCCCCTCTAGATTCCGCACCTTCTCAGACTCATAACGACTCTCTAAGTCCTTTTTATTACCCGTATCTATAATCACCCCATCTTCTACATAAACAGCTTCAACCATTTCGTTCTCTTCATTCATTGTATAAATATGTCCGCCGAACCAAATCTCCCCCATCTTCTCACCCCTTTTCTTTTAGTCTACGAAATTTAAGTGTAGAAAAAAAGCACCACTGTACAAACATGGTGCTTTTCCAAAAATTAATTATGATCAGCTGGAACTGTTGATACTTGCCATTCTACATTAAATTTATCTTTTACTTGCCCATACGCCGGGCTCCAGAAAGTTTCTTGAATTGGCATGATTACTTGACCGCCATCTTGCAATTTTTCAAATACTTCTTTTGCTTTTTCTGCATCACTTATTCTAATAGCTACAGTTACTTGTGATCCAATTTGGTACGGTTGTCCTGGGAATGTATCAGAAATCATAAGGTCCGTATTACCGATTTTTAAATGTGCATGTAAAACGCGGTCTTTCACTTCATCTGGAACAGCGAATTCTGGATTTTCAGGCATTTCTCCAAAAGTCTGAATGACTTCAACTTTTGCATCCAATGCATGTTCATAAAACTTCACTGCTTCTTGTCCATTACCATCCAAAACTAAATACGGATTAATACCTAAAATCATAAAAGGCACCTCTTTTTCCAATTTTTTAGTAGTCATTTCACACCACAAACAGAACGTACGTTCCTATAAATAATATCATAATCTTACATGTACTTGCAACAATCTAATTCCATTTTTTCTTACTTTAGCCCTAATCCCATTTCTTGTTTTCTAAGTTCGACGCGTCTAATTTTTCCGGAAATTGTTTTTGGTAGTTCGTCTACAAATTCAATTTTGCGAGGGTATTTATATGGTGCTGTTAATTCTTTAACATGTTCTTGAAGTAAAGGAATCAGTGTGTCTTCTTTTTCTTGTACATTTTCTCTTAAAACGATAAATGCCTTTACGACACTTCCGCGGATTTCATCTGGACTTGCCACAACAGCACACTCTCTTACATACGGATGTTTCACAAGTGCATCTTCAACTTCAAATGGTCCAATTGTATAGCCAGAGCTAATGATAATATCATCCCCGCGCCCCTCGAACCAAAAATAGCCTTCTTCGTCTTTTTTCGCTTTATCACCTGTAATATAATAATCACCRCGRAATTGCATAGCTGTSCGCTCATCATCTTTATAATATTGTTTAAAAAGTGCTGGCGTTTCAATATGAACAGCAATATCACCGACTTCTCCTACAGATACAGGTTGTCCTTCTTCATTTACAATATCTACATGATTACCTGGCGTCGGTTTTCCCATTGATCCTGGCTTAATTTCCATTCCTTTCATAACGCCAACGAGCAACGTATTTTCTGTTTGTCCATACCCATCCCTGACTGTAACGTTAAAATGATTTTGAAATGTTTCTATTACCTCTCGGTTCAGTGGCTCTCCTGCAGATACAGCACTATGTAAAGCTGTTAAATTATATTGCTGTAAGTTCTCTACTTTTGCCATTAAACGATATTCTGTCGGCGTACAGCAAAGCACATTCACTTTATTATCATCTAATAATTGCAAATATGTTTTCGGTTCGAATTTACCGTGATATACAAATCCTGTTGCGCCTGAACCGAGTGTTGCTAAAAACGGGCTCCAAATCCACTTTTGCCATCCTGGACTTGCCGTTGCCCATACAACATCATTCTCCTCTATTCCAAGCCAATTCGGAGCGCTTGTACGCAAATGTGCATATGCCCAAGCGTGTGTATGTACAACGCCCTTTGGATTCCCTGTCGTTCCTGATGTATAGGATAAAAAGACCATATCTTCTCGGTCTGTCTTTGCGATTTCTAATTCATCACTTTCTGTTTCTAACGCATCTTTTAAATTAATCCAACCATCTACTGACTGCTCGCTCAGTACAAATTTTCGAAGGGACTCCATCATCTCTACATCTTCAAATTGTTCGATATACGGTTCATAACTGACAATTGCCTTTACTTCTCCATGCCGTAAACGATATTCAATATCTTTTTTCCGAAGCATTTCTGAACTTGGAATAACCACAAACCCTGCTTTAATTGCCGCAATGTACGTCATATACGCCTCAATTAAGCGTGGCATCATAATGAGAAGCTTATCCCCTTTTTGCAAACCACTCTTTATAAAAGCGTTTCCAATTTTATTCGCACCTTGTATTAATTCAAGGTATGTAACCTCTCGTCTATTCCCTTCGTCATCTTGCCAAATTAAAGCCAGCTTCTCTTTTTCATTTGTATATTTTTCTATCTCCGCAACTAAGTTATAAGACGTTGGTGCTAACAATTCTTCTCTATTCATAATTTCATCCTCCTTTATCTATGCCTCCCTTATATAATAAAGAATTTTCAGTAAATTTTGAACCCTCTTCTTTTGACAAATTTTTTAATAACTTTTCGACAAAAAGAAGGAGCGGGAAAACCCGCTCCTTCTAAGCCATCGTATATGGGATTATTTATGGAAACCGCCTAATTGTTGTTCAGCTAGTGAAACTAGACGTTTTGTAATTTCGCCACCAACAGATCCGTTAGCGCGAGATGTTGAATCAGCTCCAAGTTGAACACCAAACTCTTGAGCGATTTCGTATTTCATTTGATCTAATGCTGCTTGAGCACCAGACACTGCTAATTTGTTTGTGCTTGCCATATGGTATCACCTCCTTGTGAGTATAGAGTGTGATAAACCATAGGACTTCATACATATCTAATGATGGTAATTTATGGTTTTAGAAAAGATCTTCAAATTGTTCTTCTTCAGCCACTTCTACTGTTTGTAATACCATCTTTTCTGTATTCGCAACAACGGATTCAATAAGTGGTGTAAAGTCATATTTTGATTCAAAGCGATTTGCTTTTTCACGCTTCGGTTTTGTCGATGGACTTGCTGGTGTGAATACTGTACAGCAGTCTTCATACGGACGAATCGAAATATCATATGTTCCAATTTCATTTGCAATTTTAATAATTTCTAGTTTATCCATCGTAATAAGCGGGCGAATTACTGGATAGTTTGTAACCTCATTAATCGTATGCATACTATCTAACGTTTGGCTCGCTACTTGTCCAAGACTTTCACCCGTTGTTATCGCAAGTGCATTACGCTCCTCTGCAATACGTTCTGTAATACGCATCATCATACGGCGCATAACTGTCATAGAATAACTAGATGGAATTTCCTTATTAATTGTTTTTTGCACTTCAGTAAACGGAACAAGGTGAAGCGTTACACGTTTACAATACTTCGTTAACTCTTGTGCTAAATCGATTACTTTTTGTTTTGCACGCTCACTTGTAAATGGCGGACTATGGAAGTGAACGGCCTCCACTGATACACCGCGCTTCATTGTTAAGAAAGCAGCTACTGGGCTATCGATTCCACCAGAAAGAAGTACCATTACTTTTCCGCCAACGCCAACTGGTAATCCGCCAGCTCCCATGCGCTCACCACACATAATATAGCTATAACCGCTGCGAATTTCTACACGAACATTTACATCTGGATTATGAACATCTACTGTAATGTCTTCTGTATTATCTAAAATATAGCCGCCAATCTCCGGAAGCAACTCCATCGTCTGCATCGGGAAGTGTTTATAAGAACGGTGTACTGTAATTTTAAATGTTTTAACATCGCCTTTTACTTGTAAGAAAGCAGCAAGCGCTCCTTTTTTAATGTCTTCTAATTCTGACGGTACTTTCATTGCTAAGTTAAACTTATGAATACCAAATACATCTTTCAACTTCTCTGCAATCGCCTCATGATCTTCACCATTTAACTGAATGTACATGCGATCGTGTGTTGCATCGATTTTGATATTTGGGAATTTCTTTAATTTAAATTTAACGTTATCTTTTAACGTGTTTACAAACTTAGAACGGTTTTTTCCTTTTGTCGTCATTTCTCCATAACGAACTAAAATATATTCATATGTCATCATATTTCTTTACCTCATCACTTCATATAATTTTGGCAATGTTTCTTTTATAATTTCTTCAAATTGTGTTACTTCTTCCATCGTATTTTCAGGTGCTAAACTAATGCGAATCGCACTCGCTGCTGCAGCATGTGGTATTCCCATTGATACTAACACACGACTCACTTCATTTGCTTTTGAGGAACAAGCTGATTTGGTTGATACATATACGTCACGTTCTTCTAGAGCATGAACCACTACTTCTGGTTTCAACCCAACGAACGATACATTTAAAATATGCGGCGCCGCATACGCAAGCGATGTATTAATTGTTACATCTTCCATTCCCTCTAAGAAACGTACGAGTTCTGCTTGCAATTTCTGTAAGTGGTCACTCTTTTCTCTCATATGTTCCATTGTCATACGTAGTGCCTTTACCATCGCGACAATACCAGGTAGGTTCTCTGTACCCGAGCGATAACGCAGCTCCTGCTGACCACCTGATAAAATTGGATCTAATCTTACACCATCGCGTACATATAAAAGCCCTGTTCCCTTTACGCTATGAAATTTATGTCCAGATATCGAACAGAGATCAATATGAGAAGCATATAAATCAAGTGGTACTTTTCCAATTCCTTGTACATGATCCACATGGAATCTTATTTTTGGATAGTTCGCTAGCAATTCACCAACTTCAGAAACAGGTTGAATCGCCCCTGTTTCATTATTCACATGGATCATGGAAACAAGGATTGTATCCTCACGAAGCGCTCGTTTTACATTTTCTACTGATACAATACCATGTTCGTTTACAGGTAAATAGGTAACATCAAAGCCGAGCCCTTCTAATTGTTTATATGCTTCAAACACAGACGCGTGTTCAATATTTGTTGTAATAATATGCTTACCACGAGAGCGATTCTTCATCGCTATTCCTTTAATCGCAAGGTTATTCCCTTCCGTTCCACCCGATGTGAAAATAATCTCGGCAGGCTTAACATGAAGAAGCTGCGCTGCAATCGTTCTCGATTGTGTTAATAAACGCTCCGCTTCTCCCCCGAGCGAATGAATAGAAGAAGGATTCCCAAAATATTTCCCTGCAACCGTTACGTAAGATTGAAGGACTTCTGGATATGGTTTCGTCGTCGCACTATTATCAAAATAGATCATCGTTCTTCCCCTTTCAGCGCTGTCACATCGTATAATCATATCACAAATACGTGCAATTACGCTAAACATACTCAAAGGTTCCATTTTTCAATACAGAAGTATACTTCTATATTTTGAAACGAAAAACACTGCTGTATTCCGCTATTCATTATAGCAATATCGCTCTAGAATTTACACAGATCCAGTGCAAAAAAAACAAACCCCTTTTTCATCAAGGGGTTTGTTCATTATCAACAAATTCAGCAATTTTTTGTACAACACCAGGTTCAAGTTGTTCCAAAACAGAAGCTGCTTGTTCTAAAGCTGCATCATATTCATATTCGCGGAACAATCTCTCTGCATTCTCTAAGCTTTGCGCCAAATCCACATCATGACTACGGTAGCGATTACCATATTGGATTAGCTTTTCTACTAAGTACGCTTGTCCAATTAACTCCTGCGTCTTTTCATATACACCGTTTACCATTGTATATGCTTCTTCTAACATACTATTTACAACATTCATATTTAGTGGTTTTAATTCTAACTGTTCATATACACCTTGTATTGCCTCTTGTCCTCTTTGTAAATCTTCCATAATGCTTTCTGGAAGACCTGGTAAGTTAGACTTTTGCATAAAACGTTTCGCTTCTATGATCATATTGCGCATTTCATTTAATTTCTCACGCGCTTCAAATTCTTCTTTACGCATCATTTGCAACATATCTTTATACTCTACATGAAGTACCTTCAATGTTTCACATTGCTCATAAATCTCTTCCAGTTCTTCACGAATAACAGAGAATGCAATATCTTGCTCTGCAACACGTAATTGCAATACTTCAAAGCGTTTCATTAAAATATGCATTTGTTTTTCAATCAACTTTTGTGATTCAATGTCTTTGTCTTGCAGCTGATAGCTTTGTTTCACAAATTGCGTTTCGGATTTTGTCTCAATTGCTTTTTCATGAATTTCCTCTAAATCTTCGTAAATACTAACTGACGTTTTCTCTACATAATGCTTCGCATGTACTTCTTGTTCTAATTGATCATACAACATATCCAAACGCTTTTTTAAGCCTTCTATTTTCTCGTTTACTTCTGTTATATGAAGCTCTTCTAAATCAATCAGACATGTTTGTAGTTGTTTGTTCATATCCCGTACTTCTTTAGGGATTTCTAAATGATTTAATACATACCCTTGTTTTTTCATATCATCGTGACCTTGTAATAAATCATCCAATTGTACCAGTAATGTTGCTTGACACTCCACTAATAAATCAGGAATTTCATGAACGATAATTTCTAAGTTCGTCAATCCATCTTCCAAACTTTTTACAATATCACGTGCCTTTAAATAATCACCGTTTGCCGTTGTCTCGTCAAACTCTTGAAACTTCGCTGATTCTATATCAAGTAACTCTTCAATTTTCTGTTCGGATTGTCCAAACATATGACGATGAGCCAGTACACTCTTTTTCATACTACGATATGTATCACGTAAACCTTCAATTTCTGAACTATTTTTCTCATAGCTCTCTAATAATTGCTGCAGCTCATTTAAAATCTCCGTAATGCGGTTATCCGCTTCATCTAAATCACGAATGGATTCACTCATCAAACGCTTTGCTTTTCGGAAGGAAAATTGTGAGGCTGACTTTTGGGCATTTTCTAATGTTTTATCAGCTTTTGGCAGAAGGTTTGCAACAATTTCATCCCATTCTTCACGCCACTTTCCAAACAGTTCCTCTGTTTGTCCAGTCATATTTAAATCCTTAACCCGTTTCAATTCATCTGCAACAGGTTTATCTTTGACTTCTTGTTTCCACTGCTCAAGTGCTTCAATATCTTTATATAAACGATTTCTTATCACGAGCTCTATCATGAGCAGCACTAGAATAGAGCTTACTACGATGATAACGATCGTCAGAATAGAATCCATGCAAAATAGCCTCCTACTTATATCTCTTTTTTTGTCCGTTCCGTTTATGAAATGGAAGGCATTATGTATAAAAAGGGAAATCCCCTATATTTAACAACTAACAATGTACTAATCATACCATGTAATGACGTGTTTTTGGCCTAATTTTTTTTAAAATTTCTTGTTTCTTTTGTTGCGTTTGTAATATTCCTTCTAAAAATTTCTCGATTTTCTTTTTCCATACTCCGCTGCATTTATAGACATTTACTGTAAAGACTGTAATAAAGATGCATCTTCTCTATGGGATATAAAATAAACCACTCTCGTTAACGTTGGCTCCACATGTATAATACGAATCCCATCTCGCACTGCCTGCTCCACTGCAATTTCTGGCAACAACGTAATACCCAGGCCAGCCCGAACCATCGCAAGCATCGGCTCAGCGTAGGATGGCGATAGTAGGCGTAACGCCCATTCYTTTGAACATTGTCATAATCATTTTTCTAATGTCACAAATTTCCGGATAAATAATGAGCTTTTCATGCTGCAAATCTTTTATTTGAATCGTATGTTCATCTTTATAGGCATGTTCATTCGAAACAACACAAACAATATTTTCTCTTCTTACCTCTTTTACAAGCTTTGCTAACGTATACAAACTTGATTTCTGTACCACCTCTCCATACAATCGTCACAGTTCGCTTTGAGCTATTTTATATGTCGATTATCGCAGGAGTTATCGCCGTCTTTTGTTGGAATACGGGCAATCGATATATTTCATCCATTAACGGTATTTTATTTATGAATTTAGTTCCTGTACTGGCACTTATCGGATCGATTTTTCGAGGCTATAAAGTTGAAGTAATTGGAGCGATGATTACCATTATCGCTTTACTATGCAACAACTTATGGCAACGAAAGCAAGAGCGTATTCAAGAAGAAATCACTTCTTGAAAAACACGTCAAAAAATATCCCCACCTAAAATATGGCGGGGGTACTTTACATATGGACTGCTCTCGGTAACGGATAATACATATGCGTTAAACATAATATTTGTTCCATCCATTGCTCTACTTCTTTCGTATACATTTCCAAAAAGAATGTTTCTGATGGAAACGAATGCAGTACCTCCGATATATATTGTGGATATAAATACGGCATGTTTATCATGCCCTTTAATTGCGTCATAAACATTGTAAAAGACACCTTTTGAAACTCTTGCTGCATTTGTCCCTGCTTAATGATTTGCTCTATATAATATCTTTCTTTAGAAAAATAAACAGTCATCACTTCCCGGATTAACGTTGTATCAATTGAAAGCTCTCGGTAAAAAAATCGAGTAAGTTCCCTATGCTCAAACTGATAGCGTAAAATCCCTCGTACAATTTGATTCATCACTTCTTTAGCTGGCAAATACTTTCTTTGTTCAAATGACCTTTCAATTACCTCGATATAGCCTTCTAAAAAATCAGTTATAAGCTGCTCTAATAAACCTTGCTTTCCAGCAAAATAATATGAAATATTAGCCACATTCACATCCGCCCGCTTTGCAATATCTCGCACCGATGTTCCATCGTACCCTTTCGTATAAAACAATGAAATTGCCGCATCAATTACCTTTTGTTTCGTCTGCTTCATGCGCTCACTTCCTCTCACCCTGAACAGCTATARTKTAAATTTCTTGACTTTTAAGACAAATTCCTTTAATYTTCTATCGACAAAGTCATRTGAAATACAGCGTGTTTTGCTAWGATTTTACATTTCTCGATAGAAAGGGTGATGTTTCCATGTTTACAAAAAAAAGTTATGCAGGATCACGTGAGCAGCAATATGAAACAGTAATTAAACAACTTGATGCATTATTAACTGGTGAACCAAATGTAGTCGCTAATTTCTCCAACGCTTCGGCTCTTCTAAACCAATTTTTAGAGCGTGTTAATTGGGTTGGCTTTTATGTAACAGAAGGAACTCAACTTGTACTTGGACCATTTCAAGGAATGCCAGCGTGCGTTCGTATTCCTTTTGGACGCGGTGTTTGCGGCGTAGCAGCTGAAACAAAAACAACGCAGCTTGTTGCAGATGTTCATCAGTTCCCTGGGCACATCGCTTGTGACAGCGCTTCTAATTCKGAAATYGTTGTACCGATTATAAAAGAMGAMAAYGTCATTGGTGTACTYGAYATTGATAGTCCYGAAAAAAATCGTTTCGAYGAAGTRGATCAGCACTAYTTAGAGAAATTTGTGGAAACGCTCCTAAAACATATGTAAAAGATGCGAGCCATCGATTTCGTAAATCGATGGCTCATTTTTTCATTCCCCATTCACATGAGAAAATGCATTCGATTGCTTCAGGAACGCGTACGCTAAATCCGAGACAATATCCTCCCATGATTCTAATCCAACAGATAAGCGTATTAAATTATCAGAAATGCCCATTTCATGGCGTACTGCCGCTGGAATGACAGCGTGCGTCATCGTTGCTGGATGTTGCACTAACGTCTCTGTGTCACCAAGACTCACCGCAATTGTAATAAATTGCAATTCATTCATGAATGCCTGTGCTTCTTCTTTTCCACCTTTAATCGTAAATGAAATCACACCGCCTCCGCGCTTCATTTGAGACGATGCTATTTCTCCTTCTGGATACCAAACTGCCTCAACACTTTCGTGATTTTTCAAAAAGGCCACGACTTTTTCCGCATTATCACAGTGCCGGTCCATTCGTACAGCTAACGTCTTTAAACCACGCAGCAAGAGCCATGCATCAAAAGGTGCCATAATTCCCCCGATATCTTTTCGAATCGGCCGAATTTGTTCAGTTAGCTCCTTCGTTTTACAAACCGTCACACCAGCAACAACATCGCCGTGACCGCCAATATATTTTGTAGCACTATGAAGAACAACATCACAGCCTAGTGTAAGAGGCGTTTGTAAATATGGCGAGCAAAATGTATTATCGACAATGACAAGCAGTTCATTTTGTTTTGCAACTTTGATAACCTTCTCTAAATTGATAAGCCTCATTGTTGGATTAATTGGTGTTTCAACAAATATCAATTTTGTATTCGAACGAATTGTCTCTTCAATCTCTTCTTCTGTTTCCATATCACATAATGAATGAGTAATCATAAATTTCTCTTCTAGTACTTCTAAAAAACCATACGTACACCCATATAATCCATTCGAACAAATGATATGATCTCCAGCACGTAAAAATGCAAGGAGCGTCGCCGAGATTGCTGCCATCCCAGAACCAAATGCTAGTGCCGATTCACCCCCTTCTAAAACAGCCATACGCTCTTCGAACAATTCCACAGTCGGATTTCCAAGTCTCGAATAAATATAAGATGGATCCTGCCCAGCAAAACTCGCTTCTCCTTGCTGCGCTGTTTCAAATGTATAAGTTGAAGTTTGAAATAGCGGCGGCGTTAAACTTCCTTTATGCATCTTAGACTCATACCCGTGATGAATAAGCGCTGTTTCTATATGTTTCTTTTTCATACAAACATCCCCCTTATATTTCTATTTTATGTAAGCGTTTTCTATCTGTTGCTATCCTTTCTTTCATGTTGTTTTAAATTCCTTCTTGTAATTTCCAAACTTTACATGTATAAAACAAAATGGAAACTCGCTTGACGAAATCCCATTCAAAAGATATAATAGCGTTTGTGTAAAATAAAAAGGCAGCCTTGTAATGTGAGTTTATTGTTTGTATTTTGTTCCTCTTGTGTGAGGTGTATCTCGTAACTCCCTGCTGCTGGAGCGAAGGTACATGAAAACAAAATGCGCATAAATGTCGATTACGTCTGTTTTTATTTTACGAAAATAAAAACACTTAAAGGAGGAGTCAACTATGGCTCGTTATACAGGTCCAGCTTGGAAACTGTCTCGTCGTCTTGGAATCTCTCTAAGCGGCACAGGTAAAGAATTAGAAAAACGCCCTTACGCACCAGGTCCTCACGGTCCTAACCAACGTAAGAAACTTTCAGAATACGGTTTACAATTACAAGAGAAACAAAAACTTCGTCACATGTACGGCATGACTGAGCGTCAATTCCGTCGCACATTTGACCAAGCAGGTAAAATGCCAGGTAAACACGGCGAAAACTTCATGATCCTTCTTGAAGCTCGTCTTGACAACCTAGTTTACCGCATGGGCTTAGCTCGCACTCGTCGTGCAGCTCGCCAATTAGTAAACCACGGTCACATCATGGTTGATGGTGCTCGCGTAGACATCCCATCTTACCGTGTAAAACCTAGTCAAACTATCAGCGTTCGCGAAAAATCTAACAACCTTGTTGTTGTTAAAGAAGCGATCGAAGTTAACAACTTCGTACCAGAATACTTAACTTTCGATGCTGACAAATTAGAAGCTACTTACACTCGTCACGCTGAGCGCGCTGAGTTACCAGCTGAAATCAACGAAGCGTTAATCGTAGAGTTCTACTCTCGTTAATTCAATCGCTTAGTAGATAACAGTATTAAAAACCCTAGAAACGTTATTATAACGTCATTTCTAGGGTTTTTTTCTATTCTTATGGTTTGTAAAATAACTTAAATAAAATTAATTAGTTGGGGGAGGTTTTTGGGGGGACTTTTGAAATAAAAAAAAGCGTGAGCAAATGCTAATTTCCCCACACACTCTTACAATTTCAGATATAATGATATTTATTCTTATAAAAGTAAAAGGAGTTAATTGTTTTGAAAGAAAAATTCACCGAGATCCCTCTTCATGTACAAGACTTTCAAGAATTAAAAATGCTATTAGAAGAATTAGTACAAGATGAAGTAATATTCATTGAAGGTCTTTCTAAGTATTCTTTAAATATTTCTTCTAAAGAACATAAGGTCACCATTAACCTTAGAAGTGAGTTTTTCCTAGATCCATACTTGGCAATTACTGCTATAAGCATTACCCCAAGTAATCAAGGTAAGGGAAGTATTGTTCTTGAATGGTTTAAAACATTCGCTAAAGAAAAAGGATTCGAACGATTAATATTACAGGAAGTTATAACTGAAGAAGGTTACCACTTTGCATTAAAACATGGCTTTTCCAAAAAAGTTGGTCCATTCGAGGAAATATTTAGAAAACCTGATAGTACTGACGGAAATTATGAATTACATTTATAAAGAGTAAAATAAAAGTGAACGAATATTTTTCGTAATCGTTCACTTTTTTTATTTAAAACTATTTCCTCTTTCACAGTCTCTTTTTTGCTTTCTTTGATTTCGTTTCGTCTCCCTAAAAAATTCAACCATCCTTAATTCTGTTTCTTCACTAGACAGATTATCTACTACAGTACGTTCTTTCCTTTCCACAATAAGAGATTTCACCCTTTCATAAAAAATGTGAATAAGTTCACTTTGATGTATATTAGTGGAAATAAAAAAGGGAATCTACTCATAATTAAGTGAACACTCTGTTTATTTCTTACAAAAAGATACTAAAAAATAAATTATCTTCAAATGCTAAATGTTTTTCCTTTCACATCAAATATTAATTTCCAAACTTAACCACATCGACTGCTAATAATGGTAAAATATCCTATATAAAAACGTCAAGGGGGAGTATTTAATGGGGATCACTTTACTTAATACATTAAAAAATGTTTTTGATTTTATAAACCCAGAAGGAGCAAAATCAAAAGAAATTAAAGAAAATATTAATCGCTCTCACATCGATGCTGCTAATATTTATTGTCGTAACATAAATGAATTATCTGCGCAATTCAATATRGAGCAAGCATATAAAGTTGAAATCCACGCTTATAATGCCGATAAAAAAGAAGAAAATTATCATCTCCACTTACAAAAATACACTAATTTAAGTCATCTAAAAAAAGCTTTTCTGAATGGAATGGGTGAATTACACTTGTTAGATTTAGAGGAAAAAATAAAGATACTTCCTTCAACCTACATTTTCAATGAACACAACATTAAATACAAAGCCATTGACACTAGAAAATTAGTTCCTGATTTCCTTTACACTTTAGATGATGAGGAATACTGCGTTACATTAAAACCAATCCACACTGCCACCTCAAAAAAAGAACTGCAATACGAATTACAAAACTTATATAAAACGCTCTACTTATCGTTAAATAAAGAAATTGATATCGATTCAAATTTCCAAACATCAACATGCTATGAATCAAAGCATATTTTACGTTATTTTAGATTAAATCAAAACAGCTTATTTTTAATAGTAGAAGATTTAAAAGGTAACGTGCATCATCATACATTTAAAAACATCAATGAAATCAAACATGGATTATCTGGTGGCGGTACACAATTAAAATTTTGGATTTATATGTATGGAGACACTTATCGTTTCTATCTTCCTTATGATGAAAAAACATTTAAAACAAGCCAAGTCCCATTAGATCAAGAAATCTTTAAACTGACAATTTAATACTCCGAACACCTAACACAGATAATGTTTTTATCAAAATATATGATGATGATAAATTTTCTTTATTAGGAGGAGAAAAAATGGCAGTAACAATGAAAGAAGCTTACTCGACAATTTTGAATGAAAAGGTTTCAGCGCAAGAAATAGATAAACCTGCAAATGAACACTTAAAAAAAGGGTTAGAATGCGAAAGCTGTAGAATATCCGTGGCACATCGTACAAGACATCCAAGAAATGAAGGAGAAATTCCTGCACTTTTTTACCGAAAAGGAGGCGAAAACCACAAAGAATTCTGTTCATATAATACAATCGGCCGGATCAATGTGATAGCACGCGATTCAGATAATAACATTTTAAAAAGCATAACAGATAAAACTTTTTCCTTTCGCCTAACAATGATTCATAAACCTTTAGAAGAATTGGGAAAACAAGATACAAAACAAGGGAAAGATCAAAACAAAATACCGAATCAAAAAGATAGAAATTATCATTCTAAAGGAAAATTAAATTCATACTTATCAACCATGAGAAAGATAATTGAGTTACGTAACATCTTGGAAAAGCAGAATGAACTAAACTCTATTATTGACATTGAAATGCATGGAAGAAAAATAAAATGGAATGATTTTTATTACGAACCACACCGTTATATACAATCGTTCAATTACATCAAACAACTAGAATGGGAAAACAGACATCCTATTTGCATAGAGGGCATCGTAGACAGTGTGCGGTATATAGAAACGTCAGGTAAATACGCTATAAACCTTCGTTGGGGAGAAAAAAGGATTAATAACAAAGGAATAGAACAAATTCCTTCACCAGCTATTTATTTTGATGCTGGAACACTTTCACCAGAAGATATAAAAACCGGACAACATATTGCGGTATGTGCATTATGTACACCTCGTATGAATGGCGGGAAAGTTAGAGAATTTTTAAATACAAATGCCCATTTGTATCACAAAAACCAGCTTGTAATTTTATCTGATTAATAAAAGTTCAAACTAACTTTATCCATACTATTTTTTATCTCCACCTTTCAAACTCACATTCTATGATATAGAAGTGTGAGCTTGAATTTTCACCTGCCTATCCCATTCATTTGAAATATGGATAAGTTCGCTTTGAGGTATTTTAATACCTCTAATAAATTCATTACAATGCAATATTTACAGTTATCTCCTTAAATTGGTATGATTTACTTATTGAGGAGGAAAATTCATGAGTTTAAACATGTATCTAGGAGAAGTACATACCCAAACACAAAGTATGAATGCTGTATGTACCGCTACCATTCAAGGTATGGAACAAGCCATTCAGTCGATTGACGCTTTTGCAGTTGACACTGTTTTACAAGGACAAACATATAGCAGTGCAAAATCATTTTTTGTACAAACCTTTCGTCCTTTAGCACAAGGAATCATTTACTTATGTGAAGAATTAATCCTAAATTACCAGAAGAAGAACTTAATGAATATGTAAACCAATTTAATAATAGTGGTGTGCCTCATCCCGCTCCAAGTGATATAATCTTTTGGGATTTTAGGGATTTAACACCAAAAGAAATAGTAGAGATTGCGTTGAATTACAAAGAAGAAGAAAAAGAAAAATAAAATATTAAAGTACAAGCCGCCCACCTAAAAATGAGCGGCTTTCTTCATTACCTAATCCATTTTATACTGTTTTATTCGATCTAATGTTAGCATTTCTTTTCAATGCTAATACTACATTAGAATTATCATTTCTAAAGTTAGCAAGTGTACCTTCTTCTAAACCCGTCAATGCCTCAAACATATCTTCACGTAGACTTAATTGGTACTCATTTGAAAGTTCTTCTAAAATGCTATTACCATCGAAAACATCATTTTCAAGCAATGTGAGAATTGATTTTTTAATTAAAACTGGGCTTGTGGGCTTAGAGTGTCCATCTAATGGTTCTTTTTTTCTCCAACCATTTTTACTCATTTGTCTTTGCAAATACGAATATTGATTAAAAGTGATTACCCCTAAATTGTATGCCCTTCTAACCATTACTCCTACAGAAACATGCCACTTCTTCTTCATAAAAACATAATGGTCTAGATCAATCGGAAACATACTAACATCTCTAATAAAAGGTTCTTTAGGTAATAAAAACGCACTAGCAAAGTCATTTGCCTGCTGTTCCATTTCTCTTTCTTCATCTTTAGACAATGTAGATAAATCAAGATAAGGTTCATGAATCAATATATGAGCAAGCTCATGCGCTGCATCAAACTGTCTTCTATACCTACTACCTTTATCATTTCCTAATACTACAAAATAAACATCTGAACCATTTATTTTCCTGGTCTGCGTATATGCATCAATTTCAGCCACATTTATTCTTGAAGTAGAAACAATTATTCCATTTACCTCCAGGAGTTCAACCATATTTTTAATTGGTTTATGTCCCAGTCCCCAAAACTCTCTAGCTTGTACAGCCATCTCTTCTATATTCATATTATCTACATCTAAAGTAGGTAAATTTTCTTTTGGCAAATCAATATATTCATTGATTAACTGATAAATAATTGAAAGAAAATCTAGTCTCAACTTCTGAGCCTCAAGATCTTTCTTCAAAGTTTTTGCAAGTGCTCTAAAATAAGCATTACCTACTTTATCTGTAACAGTATCATCTTCAAAATAGAACTTTCTTGGGAAGCCTAGAACTCCCTCCAGTTGAAGCATGATTTCTCCACCAGGTGGACTAATATTTTTTTCATACTTAGAAATCATTTGTTTAGATATTGAAAGCTTTTCCGCTAAATCCAATAAACTCATTGCATTAAAGCGTCTAGCTAATTTCAATCTTTCACCATTAAATTTAGATGTAATCATCTTAAAAAATCCCTTTCTATGAGCAGAGCGCGATTTTATTCAGATGTTTTCTTGCGCTTTGTTTTCAGTGGAACATCCATGTCATGTTGTTCTTGTTCTTGTTGTTTATTATCCATATCACTATCATCATTAGAAGCAACAGTAATAAAGTCACTCCAATCCTCTTCATAAAGCGTATCTAAATTTTCATTTAATATATTAGCTTTAACGGATTTTAATTCATAGCCTTTCATATCAAGACTAATCACACAGAACTGTTCAATCTCACAAGGACATGCTTGAAGCATTTCCTTATATATTCGATGAGCTTCCTCTTCATCGAAATCTAAGCCAAATGATATCTGTATCGCTCTTCTCTGACTCAAATCTAATTTCCCCTCAAAATCCGCATTACATACCCCTGAAATGGCAGAAATGTAATGCATTACTTTAGGCTTTATCTTTCCTGTCTGCCTAGCATCAAGATTGTCTTGAGACAAAAGGAAAAATAAAGTCTTACTTGTTGTATCAACAAGCCCTGTAACTTTCCATCCATTTCTCTTTGTTTTGAACGAAACAAGCTCTTCTGCGTCATTCCCAAGTTGATGAGGATATATAAAACTCCATTTTGCCATCCCATGACCATTGTTAAATCCATAATCATTTGCTAATCTATCGCTAGCCTTAGACAATGATGCTTGAACCCTTTGAATGATTTGTCTGATACTATCTCCATCAACATTCAGTTTAAAAGGCAAAGACGACACTCCCATTCTTCAATATTTTGTCCTCTTATTTTTACATTTTTTCTGAAAAACGTCAACCTATAAACTTATATTTTTGAAAATAGTCAATATCATTCTTTTTCCAATTAAAATGGATATCAATTTCACATCAATATCCCTTTTAAAAACCACTTCATAACTTCCAATATAGTCAAACTATTTAATTTCCAAACGATACACAGTTGGTTCTAGCTCTGAATAGATTAATTTTCCCTCAAGAAGGTTGTATGAAAATATCCTTTTTTTATTTGTTATTTTTACAGTTTTTTACTCTTTAACTAATCGATCACTACGTTCATTTGTGTAATAAAAAACATTTTCTTTTTCAATTACACTTCCACAAATATCTATAGTCGTTCCTTTAAAACAGAATAGCCTCAAGTTTCAATCTTCTTTCGAATAAGTTTTTACTAGCTATCAGTTTTTAGACCCAAGTGCAGCGCAGCTAATAACATTAATTTCTTTCTTTTTGCTCTTTCTTCTTCTGAAATTTTTAAACCCGCTAGTTTTTTATCAATTTCCCTTTCCTCTAAAATAGCTTTATACGGATCATTACGTTGAAGTATCTCATTCATTTCTGCATTACCAACAGGATCCACCCGATATTCAACATCACTAAAATACTTCCCCCTAGTTTCATACGCTCTTTTCATTTTTCGTCATCTCCCTTAATATGTAATGCGCTTTAATAATAAATTAAATTGTTTATAAACATTTTCTTTTTCGAATATATAAGGTTTATATACTTCAAATTCCATGGGAATATTAGTGCATTTATTAATTCTATCTACTAATTCAACTAATTTTTGTCTTTCCATAGAAAAATTTTCTCGCTCTTTTTCGATTGCTAACAAATCAGAAAAGATTTTTTCATACCTTTTTTCAATATCATTTCGTCTTTTTTCAGCTTCTTTCATTTGTCTTGCTATTACTGATACAAGCTCTTTCCCTAGAGTTTCTAATTCAGCATCAGTTTTATAAAGAGAACTAATCCCCCCTAGCTTTTGAGTATTTTCAATGAACTTTTCAATACTTTCTAATTCATTCTCTAATTCCGCATAATCTGTGTTATTTTGTCTTAAGTTTCCCTTTAACAAATCAACAATGTTAATTCTTTTTTCAGAAGCGGGATTAAACTTATAGTTTTGTATTTTATCTTGCAGTTGCTCTTTTCTTTCCTCTAGTTGTTTAAATGATTTTGATATTTCTTTTATTCTTCTATCGAATTTTTCAGTTGCCACATTTACGTTTTTCATGTTTCTCGCTCCACCTTTTTTATTATTTTTTGGTTGTATTTCTAATTATTCTTGTAAACTCTTATCTCCTTATAGTGGAAAAACCCTTTTGATAAATATATGGTTATATAAAAATTCACCATGTTTTGTTT
>NZ_JBFTMC010000043.1:0-42247 GCF_056396765.1 Bacillus sp. 05T22 | reverse complement strand
GAACAACCTCCTTAGTTAAGTCTAATATAAGTATAGAAAATATTTTATAGGATACCATCATTTTTACCATTTATTAACACATAAAAGGGAAGGAAGAGTATTAATGTTGCTTTATAAAAAAGTTTGATCAAAACGGATTCCTTTTTTGTAATCTAGTATTCGTTTTTCACAAAAAAGTTTGATCATTTTATGCTGCGTTTTAAACAAAGAAATGCAATCGTTAGTTTAATTAGAAATGTCTTTCCTTTTAGCCAAGAAGTAGGTGCTACTACCCATTATCATACCTCCAACAACACCCATTAATGTGCCGATTATAACCCAATAAGTGGATAGATATATTCCTAACATAAACAGTATTAATCCAATAAAAAACAAAATTATCCCTTTTTTCATACTTATCCTCCATTCTCGATATATATATCAGTATTTTTTGATGCCAAATCATTCTCCTTGTTTATTAATTTCCTATATTTCGCCATATCCCCTGAATTAACCTGCCCCGTAAATTGAAGAAAAATCCTGTATTAAACAGGATTTTAATCAAACTTTATTACAAATCTACAGTTACAAAACATTTATAAACGGTTATTAAATCTATATGACCTTTATAAATTTCTTAGCGTACAAAATTCTCGAAATGATATGGTGACCCCATGCCCATCAAGCTAAGGCAAATCATTACCCCCTAAACGAAAAAAGCGCTATCCTTTCTGTAATATGATGGAAAGGATGGTGCTTTTTATGTCTCGAGATGTTTCAGATGAACTGAACCTCTTTTCACTGGAATTGCAACAATCTTTGTCTCCTTATGTCCTCAAACAATTGGCCAAAAAAGTAGGTTTTGTTCAGAGGTCCAGTAAGTATCAAGCGAAAGATTTAGTTGCTTTGTGTGTATGGTTAAGCTAAAAGGTAGCGTATACGAATCTTGGACTCTACTACGTTTCAACTTCCAGATGCTTTTGCTTCAACTTACCAAGGATCAGGAGAAAGTAGTCATACAGCTGGCGTGAAGATCCAATTGGAATACGATCTTCTCAGTGGCCAATTCCTGCATGTGCACTCTGGCCCAGGTAAACAAAATGATCGAACCTCTGGTTCCACGTGCTTACAAACAGTGCAAACAGGTGACTTAGGATATTTTGACCTGGAAGATCTCCATCAAATGGATGAGAAAGGAGCCTGTTATATTTCTCGCTTAAAATTAAACACCCGAATTTATCAGAAGAATCCTAATCCAGAATATTTTAAGGACGGACGAATGAAAAAATTGTCGGAGTATGTTCAATTAGACATGGAAGATCTCATGTTGCAGCTACAACCAGGACAAACCCACGAAATTCATAAAGCCTATACCGGATTGTATCGAAAGCTTCCAACTCGAGTGGTCCTACATCGATTGACAGAAGAACAAACACGAAAACGCTGGGAAAACCAGGCGTTAAAAGAGAAGAAGAAGGGCATTGTCATGAAAGAACGAAGTAAGCGTTTAAGTGCGATGAACGTTTGTATTTCAAATATTCCATTTGTTTGTAAAATTATAGTTTATCGTTTGGTTGCTGGTTCTGGGCCTAATTGCTTGAGGAACTAAAATATAGTCGTGTCCAAATTGGTCACAGGGCTTCAACCTTAGGATTTCTCCACCAGTTGCCTGTCAGCTACGAGGCGACTTGGCTCTTACCTCGGTTGGACTTTCACCAACTAACAATTAACGGCTTGCTGGGCACACAACATAAAAAACCGCTCCTTTTCGAGCGGTTTCCTCTTAGAATGAAGGTTATCCATTCTATGTGGCAATGTTTGCATGAAAACAATAAAAATTAATAATTTCCTACACAAAAAAACAGAAACAGAAAAACACTATCCAGCATTACGTTCCATTACGAGAACCAAACAACCCTTTTCAGACCATGGTTCATGTTCTGTATTAGGTCCATAACAGAGATAAGAACCTGCTCCATACTCAACATCATTGCTGATAAGAGCTCCATCTAATACGAACAATTCCTCGGTATCCTTATGCGTATGTTGAGGGAATTTTGCCCCCGGTGCAAATCGCACGACATAACGCAGTTCACCATTCTCATCTCGTAATGGAATTTGTTCTATACCATCCATAACAAATTTCCACTCACTGTTTGTGATATCAACGGAAAATAAATCTTTCATGTTATCATCTCCTTCTATACAAATAGTAATTTACGATGATATATTAGTCAATATGAACAAAAATGAACTATTCTTCAGGAGGAATGAATTATGGAAATTCGTTTGTTACAGACATTTCAAGCTGTTGTCCAATGTGGTAGTCAGATAAAAGCAGCAAATCTGCTGCAATACGCACAATCTACCATCACCCTACACATCAATCAATTAGAAGAAAAACTCGGCATCGAACTGTTTGAGCGTAAAGGAAAACAAATGGTGCTAACCGAAGCCGGAAGACTTGTGAAAGAACAGGCAGATATTTTATTAAATCAAGTGGATRTAATCACCGAAACCGCAAAAGAATTTTCAATCGGTCAGAAAGGACTTATTCGGATTGGAGCAATTGATTCCATTGGCAAAACAAATTTGATTTCCGTACTAACAACGTTTATGAAAGAACATCCACAAATTTGTCTTTCCATCGAAAGTGGCGTAACCCAACAATTTAGTCAACGGATTATCGCTAACGAACTTGATATTGCCTTATGTCCCCCTCCATCACCAGAATTAAATCTTGAATTTTATCCGCTATATGAAGAAAAGCTTTGTTTGATACTGCCAATCGACCATCCATTATCTACACAAGAAAAAATTCACATGTGTGATTTGGAAGATGAAAGTTTCATTTTAACTGGACAATTGTGTGATTATCGGCGAAAAATAGAGCATGTTTTTCTTCATCATGGCTTTCATTTACACTCTAATTACGATGCAGCAAACATGGAGATGGTTTTAAATCTTGTATTACAAGGGTTTGGTATTGCTATGCTACCTAGCAATTTCGTTGCCAATTCACATCAATACGCTATTCGTGACATCGATGATATTTCATTCGCTTTACCTGTTGGATTAATCCGCAAAAAAAATAAAGTCCTCAGCCCTGCTACAGAAAAATTGGTAGCTAACATATTTTCATCCTGCTAAACAAGCACAAAAACCAGCTAATGTTTGTCAAGCAGATCTGCCTTGGTACCTAAAAGATTTTTTGTGATAATGTTTATGGAAATGACAAATAAACCTCCATCGGCGTGGAGGTTTATGGGATTTATTGGTTATGTGCGATAGGGCTCGCCTCGGGTAAGGATGGCATAAACGTGATGTAGAAGCTTGTTGGCGCAGGTGATCACGGCAACCTTGTAGGGCTTGCCCTCTTTCTTTTTCTTGTCATAGTAGGCCTTGATCCGCTCATTATTTCCTTTGCGCAAGCCACACTGCACTGCTATATATAAAGCTCGCCTTGCTTCCGGATTAAAACAGTCAGCTATCGCGAGAATTGAAGGCGCTAAAGTAATTCCGCGTATCGATACAATACAATTACTTGCAAAAACTCTGGGATTGAAATTGGATATTGTTGTCAATGAACAAGCTTCAGCATTAGCTATGGTATAAGAATGTTAAAAAAGTAGCCATGTGGTTTATTAAAACCATGTGGCTACTTTTCGTATCACGCAATATGAACTGTTTTTGTTGGCCAGCTCGAGCATCTGCAGCTCATGTTCCTGGTGTTTCTGGAAGAAGTGCAACTTTGCGATCATTGTTTGCAAATAATAAAGTTATAGACGGGGTACCGACCCGCATCCATCAACTTAAGAAATTGGTAGTTCCCCAGAACGAAGAAAATGAGTTGAATTCTCATAAATAACTGTAAAATAATAAAATTTTCGTTTTGGGGACACTTCAGAATATTAGCTTGATGGGCATGCGGTGCTACCCCGGCATTAACATTTTGTACATTGCTTATACTTTTTACTTCAGATGAAAATAAAATCACCTTCGATATATTTATCTTATTATACAAATCTTTCAATTCTCTTTCATAAATGTTACAAAAGTCTTGCAATCATCTTATTTCGTTTCGGATGTAACGGGAGAGTAAACCAAAATTCACTCCCTTGTTTACCATCAAAGTTTTGAATCTTGTAAGGTAAGTCTCCTTTTTCTTTTTTGATAGGAATTTGGGATTTCTATAGATTTTCTTGCTGCTACTTTAAAGATAAAATCTTTTGCTAATACCCTGTCATCCACCTTGAAATTTGTTTGTTGATAATCAACGAGAAGAAACATTTTACTGAAGAATCTTATAAAGAACGACTATATTTTTCTTCATCCTTTCCTTTCCTAGTTAAATACCGCCCAAGGTTTATGCAGGGTTTTTCAATAAATAGATACCCCAATGAAGATAGTAAAAAAGAAAGAGAAAAGGAAAGAAACACTATTAGTATGGTAGGTAGTTTATCATAAAATAAATACATAACTGAGAATAAGGAAACAAGATGATATAAATAAAGACTATAAGAAATCTTTCCAAGAAAAATAAATACTTTCGTTCTTAATAACGCACTCAATGTCCATGAAGCGACACTCATAATCATTACTATACAAACCCCAAATGAGACAACGTAGTCTCTCAATATATAATTGTTCAAAAAATCTACTTCGCCAATCATTCCTTCATACATAAAACAAATAATCGCAATCAGCAACAATGCAATTTTTACCACTTTTTTCATATTTAAAGCGTAATGAAAAATTAAAGAACGATACTTGGCTAATAGAGCTCCCATAAAAAAAAGAGTGATATAGTGAAAACTTAAAAAAACACTAGTTATGCTTCCACTAGAGTTAAACAAATATACCCCCATAGTCGAAGAAAAACTTAAAACAATAAACCACAGTAAGGAACATCTGAGCCTTTTGCCTATAAAAAAGAAAGTCAGAAATGGAAATACAATCGAAATTCTCATTTCATGAACAAGAGACCATATAACATTGTTATATGTGTCTGTGTTATACTCACCGATAAAAACAAGATGTTGTAATAATAAAGTTAGTGTATCTGCAGTGGTCCATGATTTACTAAACCAATCACTAATAAATGGCATATCATTACGACTAAAAAGCATTTTAGCAATAATAGAAATGCTGATTGCTACTAAATATGGTATATAAATTCGGCAAATCCGTTTTATTATGTATGTATCATAATGAAATTTCTCATTATTAATAGATAAATACAAAACAAAACCACTCAATACAAAAAAGAGAATAACAGATTCGTTGCCGCTACTAAAAAAAAGACGTAAAGGAGTTTCCTTGAATAAATAAATTATGAAGGGACTGTTTAACTCATACTGATAATTTTCATACGCAGGCAATAGCATCATATGATGCCCGATTATTACAAGAAGTGCTGCTAATCCCCTTAGAGAGTCAAACTCCTCATATCTTTTCATCATATTACACCTACTAAAAAGATTTTTATTAAAATACAAGGTGACTTCAATCTTGTTGTTTACAGAATTATAATGTTACTTACAGTTGCAGGAGAATAATGGAGTTCTAAAATGCGTTCTATATGTACTCATTTCACTTTGATACATACGAATACTAGCCACCCATCTCTACGGTGATATGGGGCGAATGCTTACGTTTGAAAGTCTTCGTTTCAATTACGAGGAACAGCTAAATCTTACATTTTCCCATATTTTGTATCGATTATTCGTTGGTAGCAGTCATTTCGATTATTCGCTATGTCTCCCTACACATGCGAATAAAATTGGTACATCTCCTCTTTCTTGTAAAAACTTTTATACTTTTCCGGTTTCCTATATAAATTCATTTGTAGTGCACTCTCATTCATTAAAGAAGGGTACTTTTCTCTTAATTTGTTGAGTCGTAAATCCCCCTATATTTTTCCTATTCGCAAGATAAATGTATTTACACAAAATATTTTATTCTACCAAACATAACATGAATTGGTAATAAATGAAAATACAAAATGATTATTTTTTAATAGACAAATAAACAAAGAACAATATTGAGAATTTCACCCGATCATTCAAATGGTATGTAGAATCAGAAAGATTTAACATGAGTAAATACAAATCATATGACATATCTTTGTTAGGCAAAATAATTAAAACTGCACCTTTAGTTAGGCTTTATACTGGAGTCAACGAGCTCTATAAAAAATAAAAGAGAATCCCCCTAAGGAATTCTTTTTTATTCCGAACATTCATTTTATCCTCGCTAAGAAGGGAAATATGAAAATACAAAAGTTTCTTAGCTATCGCATTCTATATATATGCATAAGTATTACACATATCTCACCTAGCTGTTAAGATATCAAGCCTATATCACAGTATGCTTTTCACGATATTGTCTAGGAGTCATGTTACATATTTTTTTGAAAACTCTTGTGAAATAACTTTGATCATAAAAGTTAAGCCAAGCACAAATATCTGATAATGGATATGTAGTTAATGTTAATAGTTTTTTTGCTTCTTCTACTCGTTCCCTTTGAATATATTCACTTAAAGGAGTTCCTACTTCTTTTTTAAACAATTTAGATAAATAAGTAGGATTAATGTCAAGCAGCGTAGCGAGATTATTGAGAGATATTTCATGGTAAATGTTTTTGCTAATATGATTTAAACATGTAGTAATTGTATTCGAATATCTTTGAATACAATATTCTTTAACGCGATCAGCAAAAGCGCATAAAGCGTCCTCAATTAATCGATTGACAGAATACATGTTATCTAGTTGTTCAATGGTCTCCATATAGAGAGAACTAAGCGAAAAAGCAATTTCTGGCGGGAGATTCCCCTCTATTGCATAACGAGTAGCTAAAGTAATGGCCATAATTCCATTATTTTTTTGATTTCTTAGTTGATTCCTTTTTGATGAAATTGCAGCATCTTCTTGCGGGAATGCATATGCATATTTTATTAATTTTTCTTTGTCTCCTTCTTTAATGCTTGTGAAAAATTTCCGTTCTAATGCTATATCGTAATGATTAGGATTATTTTGACGACGGGCTGAAATATATAAGTCAGGATTCGCAATTTCATAGGGAGTTTTCTCCAATAACTTATTTTCTCTCCAAACAGCACTTACATCTAACTTTTCTTTAAAAATCATGTAATGCAATAAAATTCCTATATCAATTAAAGTTATTTTTTTTATCACAGGTATGGAATGATAGTATTCAATTCCGTCTCGTATTCTAGCATTTTCCCCAAATTCATTCATAAGTCTAATGGCCATATCTTCTGATACCTTTGGATATGTAGAAGGTCCAATAACAAAGGTTCCTTTTATATATTCATGATCTACTATGCGAATGAAAACGAAATTTTCTAGATAACTGTTTCCTCTCATAAGCGGAAAATTATAGAGATCATTTTCTTGAAAAAGCTCACTAAGCTGTTCTTCCTTAGAAGAATAAAAAGGACTGCAAATATCATTAGAAGTAGATTTATATAAGATTTTTTCATCTGCAGATAAAAATTGAATAGATATTTGAAATGTTTTATATAAAATATCACACAAATATTGTATATCCATAGAATGATTCATTATATTCTCCTTTTAACTAGATAAGATTATAAAGCTTCATATAAAAAACCAAACATTTTAATTCATACATTTATGTAATACATTTGTGGATTTATAAATAAATTCATGAAGAGTTGAATCTGCCTAAAAATTCTATTTTTTTCAATAAAATACAATTTATATCAAAATATTACCATAAATTTTCAGAAAAAACACTTATTATTTAAATTTATAAGAACAATAGCATAATGATCGACTTCTTTATTTAAGTATCCATTCGATTAATTTATTTGTTATGCACACCTTTCTTGTAGTTATAGAAATTTCAAAAAACATACTCACATATACCCTCTTGGCACTCTTAGCTTGATGACGATGTGGCTATTCCCTACATAGTAAAAATTTAGGAAGAAGAATTCTGTTCAATTTTTGTTCAGGTGCTAGGTTTATAATTTTTTCACCCTAGTATAAATGTTATAAGGACCTTTTCAAAATCAAAGGTGATAATTCCCATTCGGAAAATCACGCCAAAACTCTACTATTAAATTGAAAGAGTGGTGAACTAGATGAATGAAAAAGTAAAGATAAAAGAGTTTATACAAATTTTAAAAAGGCGACTCTTAATCATTATACTTACGACAATTTGTACTAGCGGGTTCATTATTATTTCATCCATGTACCTTATGAAACCGACTTATCAGTATTCCACCCAAGTTCTTGCTGGATCTTTAGGCGTAGAAAAAGAGGAAAATCCAGTAAATAGAGTGCAAGATAACAAACAGCTAGCTCTTTCATATATGGATATTATAAAAAGCCCATATATCATGATAGGCGTAAAAGACGAGTTAAACCTGACCCGCTCAAGCTATGATTTACTTAAACAGGTTTCCGTTACCAATAGAAATGATTCACAGATTATTACGATTTCAGTGAAAGATTCTAATCCACAATTAGCTAAAAAAATTGCACAATCTGTCGTAAATCAATCCATATCTAAATTTAAAAACTATGCAAATGAAAACAGACTTAATATTCTTAATAATTCCGTGACAACAGAAGAAGCTGAACTACTTTTTCCAAAACCTAAATTCATTATAGCCATTTCAATCATAATCAGCCTTTTTGCCGGAATTGGCTTGGCAATTCTACGGGAACACTTTGATAATTCAACTTACAACAATCGTGAACTCGAACATCTCGGCCTCCCATTATTAGGAAGAGTGAACTTAAATACCAAAAAAAGAAAAAACAAACAAAAAACAGCTTATAAAAGCTTACCTTCTATGAAACGAGGTGAACATAATGACTATCAAATTTAAGAGGAAATATTTCTTTAACCCATACGATATCACCATCAAAGAACGGTTTTATAGCATATGTAACAATATTGAGCTAAACCTTCAAAAGGAAAAGCCAATATTAATGATTTCTTCACTTGCACAAACACAAAATATAACCAATGCTACTGCTTATTTGGCCCTAGCTTTTTCAGAACAACGAAAACGAGTGTTGGTAGTGGATGCGAATCTGCGTCAACCTTCTTTACATCATGTGTTTAATATCGATCATTCATTTGGTCTAATCAACTTACTCTTAAGAGAGCAAAATAAAGATACTACAATAAAAATAACGGATTATCTATCTTGTTTATCTACAGGTGAAGACCTTTATGAGCCAATGACATTGTTAACATTAGAGACTTTCCCAGTCCTAATTGAGGAGTGGAAAGAGCATTTTGATATCATTCTATTTCACACATCCGATTTCCTAAACGCACCAGATGCACAAATTGTCGCAAAACATTGTGATGGCGTTGTTTTAATGATACAGGAAGGCCGTGATAAGTCAGAAAGAATTGCAAATGCAAGAAAGCAACTCGAACATAACAAATGTGAAATACTCGGTGCAGTCATTATTTCATAAAGGGGGGTAACTTTTGGACCCAAAAATAAAGATTGATAGTCAGGTAGAAATACAAGTAAAACCTCTATCAACTTCATCCTACCTTCTTGTTAAACGACTTATAGATTTTGTTGTTTCGCTTTTCATGCTGTTACTTTTATCACCCATTTTAGTTCTTTTTTGCATCCTTATCCCAATTGAATCAACCGGTTCTCCCTTCTTTTATCAACAGCGTCTAGGAAAAAACGGAAAAGATTTTAAATTAATAAAGTTACGCTCCATGTTTTTAGATGCTGAAAAAAACGGTCCTCAGTGGGCAAGTAAAGAGGACCCTAGGGTTACAAGAATAGGTGCGTTTATAAGAAAAACTAGAATTGATGAAATCCCTCAAGCTATTAACGTGTTAAAAGGAGATATGTCACTCGTTGGCCCTAGACCTGAAAGAGAATATTTCTATAAAAGGTTTGATAAGTCATTGCCTAATTTTAAACATCGTTTACTTGTAACGCCTGGAATAACAGGATTGGCGCAAGTGAATGGTGGATATGATTTAACTCCCGAAGAAAAATTAGCGTTCGACTTATACTATATCCAGCATAGATCATTCGCTATGGAAATCAAGATTTTATGTCGAACATTGGCCATTGTATTTACTGGAAATGGGGCCAGATAAATATTGAAGGGAAGAATAAAAAATGAAGAAAGTGCTAGTAACGGGGGGCTTCGGATTTATCGGATCCCATATTGCAGACAAATGAATTCATAATAATTATGAATTGGCTGTGTATGATAACTCATCCACCGGATCCGTAAATAATGTCCATTCGAAAGGTATAGCTTTCTTTGATAATGTAGAAGATGAAAGATCATTAGAAAAAGCGATGAAGGCGTTTAAACCTGACTTTGTAGTTCACCAGCCTGCAAAAAACGGTAACGTCAAAGAAAGTTTGCTTTGTAATAAAAAGAGTATTCAAAAATTAGGTTGGCAACCTATATATGCATTGGAAAAAGGTCTTGCGAATACATATGATTATTACCTTAAGCAAAAAGACTCTATTTTACCTAGTGGAAAAGAACCTACATCTGTACTTAAGTGACTTTACAGTTGTGAATTGGGAGAGAAATAAGTGAATAAGAAAACAAACTCAATTATTAAAAATATATTCCACTTACTTTACAGCACGATTTTAGCTAATGTTTTAAATGCAGGTACGCTCATACTATTGRCAAATTACTTTAACTCAAAGAACTATGGAATATTTAGTGTAGCACTAGCTCTTTCCATGGTCATGCATTTTTTTACAGATTTGGGAGTCAGTAATACGTTCCTTCGAGAAGGAGCAAAAAAGGAAAACCTCGACGCTACATTTTTTTCTTATATAAAAGTTCGAGTGGCATGTTTACTTTTAACATTTGTTATTTTTTCTTTCGGTATCCATGTCTTTTATCATGAACAACAAATTCTTTATATGATGTATAGTTTAATGATTCCTTTAATCATCGGCCTAGTGCTACAGAGCATAGGAATAACCTACTTTCAATTATCTGAAAGAATGCAATTTATTGCATCCATAAAAATCTTCTCGGCCATTGTATTAGTCACATTAACTATTTTGTGTATAAGCTTAAAAGTGAATATACATGTAACAGCTTTTTTATATGGTTTTTCTTATTTAGCCGGGGGTATTTACTGCCTGTATTTACTCAGAAAAAACATAGAATTTAAATGGAAATTCCCTTTTCAAAAAAATTTACTGATCAATATTAGTCCGTTCTTAATGAGTGGGTTATTTATTATATTGACTCCTCAACTAGGTCCATTAGTATTGGAAAAAACACTTCCCTTAGGGCTTGTTGGGCTCTTTGCAGTAGCTTACCGAATCCCCTCAGCTCTCTATCAAATACCAGGGGTTATTGCAGGTGCATTTTTCCCACTGTTATTTAAGAGTTATAGTCATGGGGAGGTAAAGAAACATACACAATTAAATATCCTGCAAATGAAATTTATGTCCTTGATTGGAATGTGTATGACAATAGCTTTATTCTATTTATCCCCCTATCTGATCACGCTTTTATTTGGAGATAAATGGGGATCTGCGGTTCAGCCTTTAAAAATACTATCCTTTATTATTGTCTTACAAGGATTTAATATCGCCATTGCTGATGGTCTCACAACAAGAGGACTGCAAAACCGCCGTACTATGGTTCAATTTATAACCATCTCTATTGGCTTATTGTCTTTTTATTATCTGAGTGTTACTTATGCAATAGCGGGAGCAGCTTTTTCTGTTTTAACGATGGAAATCGTATCATTTATTGGTTATATATTAGCTAATCCAATCAGAAAAACAGTATTAACCAAAGTCGTTATTCCATACGGATCCTACTTTTCGGTAAGTTTTATCCTATTACACTACTTATTATATAAGTTTCCTTTTATAGCCATGTTTTCTACCATTATCTTAATGTCTACGATGGTTTTACTATTTGATCAAGCCACTCGGGACTTGATTAAAGATTTTATAAGAAAGAAAAAACAACAGAATATTAACCATTTAAAAGACGGGAGACAACGAGGAAATGGAAAGATTACAAATTAAAAGAAATACTTCTACTTTAGAAGTCTTTCTTTTATTATTTTTCATTACACTTAGTAAATATAATTTGTCCATCGGTTTTTCATTAAAAATTTATATGATTTTTTTAGTCATTTTTTTCTGTATTTATTTTCGAGACTTTTACTTTCGTCCCCTTTATCATTATGAAATTTTATTGCTTTTATTTTATTTTACCTATTGTCTAAGTGGTGCTTTTTCACAGTATCCAGAATCAAGTATTCGCGTCATTCTAGGAGTAATACTTGTCCTTATTTGTTATTTCATCATGAGATATATGTTGGAGCAAGCTTCAATTCCTGCTATTGAGGCTTCCATTGCAAATGTCGGGATACTATTTAACATGATTAGTTTGTTATTATACATGATTGGACTACAGATAACTGGGGGATCCCCAACAGGCGTTGAGATCACCTCTTACGGATTACTATTAGATAGAGATTATCCAAGATTAATTGGACTACTTGATGACCCAAACATCTTCATTTTTTATAATACCTTGTTTTTTTCTTTTTATTTAACACACTTAAAAGGATTTAAGCATTCATTTGGATTCATCTTATGTATAATTACCAACCTTCTTACTTTTTCTCGAGGCGGTATTGTCGCCCTAATACTCGTTGTCATTTTATACATAATATTAGCGGATTTTCTAAAAAAGGTAAAAATGATACTGATTGCTCTGTTATGCCTAGTTGTAATCTACGCCGCATGTTCTTTTATGCAAATTGATTTGAATCAAATCATTTCCAGCCGCATCAATGACTTTTCTTCTGATAAAGGAAGTGGTCGATTTGAATTATGGGAACAGGCGATTAACTATTTTATGTCTCATCCCCTTTTGGGAATCGGTGCCTTTAATTTTTCGGATTATTACGCATTTGAACATAATGAAAAACTATATGTTCATAATACATATCTAGAGATCTTAGTAGAGGCAGGAATTATTGGTTTTCTTTTTTACCTTTCTTTTTTATTCCTGTTCATTATCAAGCTCTTTAAAACGAAATTGCATAATAAAGAACCCTTTATTATCCTTACACTTTTTGCTTTTTTATTGCAGATGGTATCTCTTTCCCTCATGATTAACGAAGCGCTTTTTTCCTTTTTAGCAATTGCTTTAAAATATATTTCTGTATATGAAAGAAAAGAGGCTGGTTTTTATGATATACACCAAAAAAGATAGCGAATCATTAGTTTCTGTTATAACTCCCTCTTATAACAGCTCCCCTTTTATAAAAGAAACCATTGAATCCGTTCAGGCCCAATCATATTCTAACTGGGAAATGATTATCGTTGATGATAAGTCGACAGATGACTCCGTTCATGTCATCAAACAATATATAGAAAAAGATCCACGCATTAAACTTATTACTTTAACTCAAAATGTTGGCGCCGCTAGAGCTAGAAATATAGCATTAAAAGAAGCTCAAGGAGATTATATTGCCTTTTTAGACAGCGATGATCTCTGGTTACCTACTAAACTAGAAGAACAAGTCGCTTTTATGCAAAACGGGAATCTTGCTTTTTCTTTTACCTCTTATTCTTTAATTGACGAACAAGGCAATTCAATGAATATTAAAGTTAATGCACCGAAAGTTGTAGATTATAAATATCTGCTGGGAAATACGACGATTGGCTGTTTAACCGTGATGTTAGATAGGCATCAATTGAAACAAATTGAAATGCCCGTTATCCAGCCTGAAGATACTGCCCTATGGTTAGCATTATTACGGCTAGGATATCAAGCCTATGGCTTACAAAAGATTTTATCTAAATATCGTATTGTAAGTAACTCTACTTCAAGGAATAAATTAAAAGCTGCCTACCGATATTGGAAACTCTTACGAAACCAAGAAAAGTTAAACTTTGTAAAAACCAACTTTTATTTTAGTCAATATGCCTATCATGCATACAAGAAAAACAGAGGAGACCGACCTCCTTCTATGACCAGTGGAGGGAAATAAAAAATGAACAATATTCTACTATTAACCGATAAACTCATAACAGGTGGCGCTGAGATGTATTTTTGCAAATTAGAAAACTATCTCAAACATGAAAACATGACGTTTTATTCAGCAGCTGCCACAGGTGAGTTGTATCATCAAATTCATAATAAGCATCATTTTATTCCTTTAAGTTTAAAAAATCATCCTGCTAACCTCTATACATTAAGTAAACAAGTGATGAAATTGGACATTGATGTTATCCATGCAAATAGTTTCAGAATGTTACTGTATTCCATTGTAATAAAAAAAATTACGGGAAGAAAAATTAAGCTAATTTATACAAAACATAATGTTACAATACTTGAAAAAAAGTTTCCCGCGCTATTTAAAAAAGTGTTAAATCAACATGTTAATCAAATTATCGCAGTGAGTAACTTCGAGAAAGAGAGATTACTGCAATTAGGTATAAGAAAAGATCTTATTCGAACGATTTACAATGGTGTTGATGTAAAACATTTTTCTTTTCAACAAATACAACCTAAAGAAATCCTCAATATCGGAATTTTAGCCCGATTATCAAAAGAGAAAAACCATGAACTTTTTTTAAAAATTGCAAATGAGTTAAAAGATGTACGTAACGTAATGTTTTATATTGCTGGAGATGGACCTGAACGGGATTTGATTGAAAAAATGATTCGTGATTTCAAGTTAAATCATAAGGTKACGCTTTTAGGTAATACATCTAATCCATATGAATTTATTTGCAGTATGGACTTGCTGCTTCTAACGTCCCTAAGAGAAGTGTTTCCAATGGTAGTCCTTGAAGCAATGGCTTCTGGAACACCTATTATTTCTGTAGATGTTGGTGGTATCAAAGAAGCCATTATAGATGATGAAACCGGCATTCTCATTTCCCATCATTCTGAAAAAGAATTTGCAAAGAAAATCCAGTTACTTCATGACAATCAAGACTTCAGAAAATGTTTAGGAAAAGCGGCAAGAGACAAAGTAGAAAAATCCTTTTCCCTCTCAAATATGATTCATTCTACACTTAAAACCTATCAATTTTAAAAAACAAACGAGGCCATCGTTTGTTTTTTCTTTTATATATATGCTTTTTTTCAAACATGCATATTATATAATATCCCACATATAAGGAGTGTTATAAGTTGACAGAACCTCTTAATTTTGCTGAAGACTGCCAAAATCAAAGTGTTGTTAATATTGATTGTTTTGGTGCCAGTCCAGATTTACTCGATAATTCCCAAGCTATTCAAGAAGCCATTAATTATTGCGCGGCCAACAATTATTCCAAAGTTGTCATCACCGGGAAGAAACAATATACTATATCCTCTCCTATTGTTATTAAGTCAAATGTACATCTTGAAATGGATCCCACTGTAACATTAATCGTCAAAGGGGATTTCCAAGTGTTTGAGCTTCAAAAAAACACTTCAATCTCTGGTGGTTCGATTGAAATTGTGGATAATAACTTTAACTCATCCGTTCTTTACCTTTCTGGTGCCCAACAAATAGAAATTCATAATCATACTTCTATATCAAATATCAATATTATAAACCGTACAACAACTTACCAAGGTATCGCAATTCATCTATCCTGTAAAAAGGCATGGGATTTCATAAGTTTCTTTAAAGCATACTCAATCCAAATCACAAACTTTCATACGGCTATCTATTTAAAAACAGAAAAGCTTGCGGATATAAACAATCCTTGTTGGATGAATGCAAACTCCTTCCATTCTATTTTTATAGATGGTTGTCAGTATGGTATCGAGATTATAGGAAATGGTGCATTACCTTACGAAATTTCAGGGAACACCTTTGCAGGAATCCAAGTTCAATGCCGGAAACAAACAAAAAAAGTAATCCGCTGTTCAGGTGCCTATAATATGTTTGAAGGAGTAATATGGGACGTCTTTCGTATGGATGCTGCTCCCCTCGTTATCGAATTCTCTTCCACTTCTCATCATAACTACCTATTCTCAAATCAAGTTTCCACATCTATTCTCGATCGTGGCCTATACAATCGGTGTACCTCACCACATGAAGAATCCCTTCCTATATTTCCTCCTCTTGCATTAGGAAAAGCACATCTAGCTGGGAATCAAGATGATATATTAGTAAATGCAAATGTCCGCTACGCAGTGCGCCAACTTTCTGGAAAAGCCCCTTATGCAGGACATATTAATAATTGTTTTAACCTGCTCGATGAACAAAGTGTGAATTACGTGGATGTTCCTAGTACTCAACCAATTGTAATCGAGTTAGATTTTTCTAAGCAGCCTATTAACATGCTGAATTGCATCGGTATCTATTTTGGATGGAATGAAAGCCCAAGTCGTATTTTAATTGAATATCAACAGAGCCTAAATGGACCATGGGAAGTGGCCAAAAATCTCCCATTTAATGTCGGAAACACTGTGATTTCAGAAGTAAGATCAGAAATGTTGTATAAAGTTAAGCTAACACTAAGCGAATATACACAAGATCACAAACGATTTCGGATAAATCGAATATTCGCAAAATCATCTTTACAGCATGGCTCCTCATGGTTTCCAACTACTGGTGGCACATTATATGGGGATTTAGAATTTCAAAAAGGGAATGCTGTGACGTTGACTTCTCCAAATGGAACAAAATGGAGATTGAGTATAAATGATCAAGGGCAAATTAGCACATCTAAACTATGAAAATAGTACAAATTAAGATTCATTTACTTCCATTAGTAAATATTAAAATGCTCCCCTTCGATATCTTCAAATGTTAACTATTCAAAAAATTTTGCGTAGCTATCACCTCTTATACAAAAACACGAAATACTCTAACAATTAAATCCACATCATCATGCCCCCAGAAGATAAATTTCAACTTATACGTTATAATTATCGCAGTCTCGACATGAATCTAGGGGGGCTCCTCCTAAAAAAGCAATGTCCGATTGCGAGAACCTTACAGTTACTGCTTCACTTTATTTGCTTGTCCCCTATCAGAGATTCTGCTCGTAGGCATAGAAGAAATATCAATGGTCGTATCCATACTCTTATCCGTAAGCTCAACAATAGTGTTTCCATGATTGATTTGGTTCAAATCCCACAACATCCCATGAAACTCATTATGTTGCCCGCTCACCGTCAAAACACTTTTTGTTTTGCTTGAAGGTTGTATCTGTAAATTGGTAAATTGATTCCCACTAGCCTCATTCGGTATCGTTGAATGACTATCCATGTAAATCATGTTTACACAATCCTCTAAAGAAAAGTTCAGAAACCGATTAGCATTTATCCAAGCATATCCAGAATCCGGTTTATCCACTTTTAACTTTACTCCATTCTTCATTCCTAYTACCTTAACGTTTTCGAAGTTAACAAAAGAAATCTCATGTTCTCTTCCACCAGCGTATAACGATATCCCTGTCCCCTTGTTCGTTTCAGACCAATTGATGATATTTATATCCTTTATATGTGTTTTGTTCCAAGTATTATAATATTTATGTTTACCATCTAAATAGATCACTTCCGAATTAAAATTCGCATCATCAATGGCAATATAGGCCCCTTCAATTGAAGCATTCTTCTCAAGTTCAATCACCCTGAAGTCACCATCAACAATAAACTGTGTTCCATACCCGAATAACAACTTAACACCTTGCTTCACAACGATAGGGGAAGTAATCTTGTACTTTTTGTCATCAAGCAAAACAGTCTTTATTTTATTATCCTTTGCTTGATTGATCGCTGATTGAATTTTATCAGAATCATTATCCCCTTTGAAATTCTCAACGTATATCTTCTCTTCTCGATCTGAATTAAAATGATTCTGATAGTAAAGAACAAAAACGATTAGTACTATACCTAAGAAGATTAAACCAATCATTTTTTTCATCGTACTCATCCTCATATTTAGTTTCCTTTCTTCGGTTCGTTATATATGAATACTCTATCGTTGTCTTCAAATATTAATACTGTCATGAAACAAGATTAAAAGATAAAGTGAAACTTTAATCAGTGGGGGTTTTCTTCATCCCCCACTGATTATTAGCCCTCACGAATCGGGCTTTTACGGGCAGTTGATCCCCCACCTAACTTCTTTGCTTTCGCTGAATTTTGAGGTGGGGGTCTTTCTGCCCGCGAATAGCGGGATAAAAAAGACTACCATACATTCTTTCAGAACTAATATGATCTCCCCTAAGCAAGAAAAGTATAAAAAAACTCCTTTGAATAAGGCTGTTTTAAGCTTTATTGATAGGGGAGATTTCACTAAAAAGAGACCGATTGGATTTTATAACATTTTTTACAACTATTACCTCTTTTATTTTCGTGCAGATGGATATTTTTTGCAAGCAAAAGGTGTATAAGCTTACCATTTTCTTTTCCTTACATTCACGAATTGTTACATTCAAAAAATAAACTCTCAATATAAAGTAAAACTTTAATCAGTGGGGGTTTTCTTCATCCCCCACTGATTATTAGCCCTCACGAATCGGGCTTTTACGGGCAGTTGATCCCCCGCCTAACTTCTTTGCTTTCGCTGAATTTTAAGGTGGGGGTCTTTCTGCCCGCGAATAGCGGGATAAAAATATCATTTCAGTAAAAAGACACTCGATGAAGTGTCTTTTTTATATTCCTAATAATTACATTCCCTACTGCTTGAAGAAATTTTTGACTAGCAACCTCTTAATCTTATCCAAACCGTCTAAAAAAGAATCAAGATTATTTTAGGTATGGAACTCACCAGGCTATTTTTAACCATCCTCTACAAACTTCCCAAACTCCTTCAAAAACCTTAGCTTCATCCCTCCAATAGGCCCGTTCCGATGCTTCGCTATCTGAATTTCTGTCACATCTTTATTCTCCGTCTCCTTATCATAATAATCATCCCGATACATCAGCATAATGACATCCGCATCCTGCTCAATCTGCCCCGTCTCCCTTAAGTCAGACAAAAGCGGACGCTTATCTTGACGTGACTCTACCCCACGAGACAATTGCGACAGCGCTACGACGCACACGTTTAAATCACGTGCCATGAGCTTCAGCTTACGAGAAATTTCACTCATTTCTTGAAACCTGTTTCCCCGATATTTCGAATCACCTGTAATGAGCTGCAAGTAATCAATAATCACAAGCAACTTTTTATCCTCATACTTCCGTTTCAGCTTCCGCACTTGCACCCAAATCTCCTGCGTTGTAACGCCTGCCTTATCATAAATCTCTAGCAGCAGATCCCCAATTTCTGCAAATGTCCGGCTCGTTTTCCCCCAGTCCTCTATCGTAAAACGATGCTTCGGATTTTTCAGCCTTTTCCCAGATACCTCACCCAAGCAAGAAACCATTCGTTTCAATAGTTGCTTGTTGCTCATCTCCAGAGAAAACAATCCAACTGCCGCATCCGATTTCGCCGCATGAAGCGCAATGTTTAAGGCAAACGCCGTCTTTCCCATCGAAGGCCGTGCCCCAATCACAACAAAATCCCCTTCCTGCAGACCACACGTCATCTTATTTAAAGCTGAAAAACCTGTCTCAATACCAGTAAGTTCTTCTGTATCTTGATGCAGCTCTTCATAAAGATCGACTAACGTATCCTTCAAATCAAAATCAAGTGTGCAATCCACCTCTTCCAGTTCACAAAGTCTTGTAATCGTCTCTCCGATTACTTTCTCATCCTTCTCCGCAAGAAGCCGTTCACACATGCTGTGCGCCATACTTCCCGCCTGATTCATTTTCCAGGCATTCCGAACAAGCCCCTCATAATAGGAGAAATTAGCAGTAGTAGGCACACTCTCAATTATATTTACAAGGTATTCCATACCACCAATTTGCGCCAAAAAAGCAGGTTCCATTTTTGAAACAAGCGCAACAAGATCCAGCGGCTGTCCTTCCTCCTCTATTTTCCGAATCAACTTAAAGATAGCTTGATGCACAGCCGTAGAAAAGTGCTGATCGGTCAGCCTACACTCCTTAATCAGTTCACCATCAAGCAGCAAGGACCCTAATACCGTCTGTTCGGCCTCAATATTTTGAATGCTCATGGCCGCCAGCCCTCTTCCTTGAGGAACTTCTGCAGCTCTTCTTCAGATGGCACGTTTTTCTTCCACTCTTCACACTCCTCTAGAAACTTCTCAGTCTCATGCATAGCAGTCGGATCCTTCTTCCGAAACTTCGCTGCCGCTTCCTCTACTTCAATAACCTTCGTATATCCCTTACCGTGCCAATCCCGTAAAATCCCCTTCACATAAGCAAGCGTCCGCTTATTATTTTCAAAAGCGATCTGGAGCGCTTTTAAGACAAGCTCCTCCGATAAATCTGCCATCCACTCACTTAATTCCCCCGCCGCATAAGACGACAAACTACCGAAAGTTTGCTCATAAAACATGAATACACTGCTGCCTGGCTCCGTCTCTTCTACTTCCTCATCCTCTTCATAACTTTCAATAGATGCTTGCGGAATCATCTCAGACAACTCACCCGGCATACCGAAATGCTCTAAAAGTAGCGGAATATTCATCTCTTCCTCCAAACATTTTTGCAAAAACATATGTACAAACTCTTTACTTTTCACCGTCTTCAGCTCACGTAACACACACTTCTCCATATTCGTATTCGTAACCGGGTTATAGCGCAGCCAATTTAAAATACATAACTCCTTCGTTTCCGCATCATATAATATCTTTCCATACTCGACAAAGCGTTGCAGCAACTTCTCAACAGTCTCCCGGTTATAACCTGTCTCCATCTCCGCCAAACGCTTCGGTAACGGATAAATCCCRCAYTGCGTCGTCTTCGAACAAGTYARCAAATAMAYATAAAAATACCGCTYCTCCGGTGTTAAATCGAGTACAAAATCATCCTGCCAAAAATTCACCTGTACATTACGGTATACTGCCATGTTTATTCCTCCTATCCCTTAATGAAACATATGTAATTGACGGTTCCATCATGTATATAGGGATAAGGGAGGAAGTTTGGCGGAGTGATTTCATATTTTTTACGATTACTACGACTACTGTTTTTTTTTGAGGGACTGCTTGTAGTAGTTTTTTGTTTTTTATTTTGTTTCTTTTTAGTGATTTATTTGTTGGTAGGGGGTTGTAAGGGGCTTGGGAGGGATTCTTTTAATCTGTACATGGCCGACTTCCGCACTTATGAACAAGAAGTACAGTGTATCATTGCATGTAGCAAAGAGCATGCATTTTTAAATTGTGTTAACTTAACAAAATTTTAGTTTGGGAATAGTTAGTTTGAATAGGTAACTACATGTCCTTTTTTTTCAATCATTACTCTATTTTTTCGTAAAGAATGAATAGTAAGAAAAATATGATATATTAGTGCTATCTAATCATTTTTTTAGGGAGATGGGGCAAATGTCAATGAAAGATGAAACAGTTAAAAATACAGAACTAACGATTTTTAACCACRCAGGGAACACCATTGTGACAGAAGACAGAGAAATACAAATTATTTCAAGACTAGAAGAGCCTCTTATTGTCGTTTTAGCAAATGTATTAAGTGATGAAGAGTGTGAAACGTTAATTGAAATGTCTAAAAATCAAATGAAACGTTCTAAAATTGGTGTTTCGCGCAAAACAAATGACATTCGGACGAGCAGTGGCGCATTTTTAGAAGAAAGCGAGATTACTACTAGAATCGAAAGACGAATCGCTTCGATCATGAATGTTCYTGCCCCACATGGAGAAGGGCTGCAGATTTTAAAGTATACAGTTKGCCAAGAATATCAAGCGCATTATGATTTTTTTGTAGAAAATAGTGCGGCAGCAAGTAACAATCGTATGAGTACACTTGTGATGTATTTAAATCATGTAGAAGAAGGTGGAGAGACCTTCTTTCCAAAACTCAACCTTTCCGTATCTCCGAAAAAAGGAATGGCGGTATATTTCGAGTATTTTTATCAGGATGAATCAATAAACAACCTTACTTTACATGGCGGTGCACCTGTTATCAAAGGTGAAAAATGGGTTGCGACGCAATGGATGAGAAGAAGAGCATTGTTGTAACAAGTAAATTTTGTAAAATTCATTGAAAATATACAAACAGCCATCGTTTCATGGAATGATGGCTGTTTCTATTTACCATTATACATAATCTTAACTTGATAGCTGCGTTATTTATAACAGCCAATCAATCCCCCTCCTATACAATAGAAAACATCAGATACACTCCAACAACGAAGAAAACAGCAGCCGTCTTAATTAAAGTAATACCAAAAATCTCTTTATAAGCTTCTCGGTGCGTTAGCCCTGTAACTGCAAGCAAAGTGATAACTGCTCCGTTATGAGGAAGAGTATCCATACCGCCTGCTGCCATTGCGATAACGCGATGCAGCACATCTAATGGAATACCGAAGTTCGCTGCTGCTTCAATATATTTGTCTGCCATTAAACCTAATGTAATACTCATTCCTCCTGATCCTGATCCCGTCAGCCCACATAATATATTCGTCATGACCGCTCCACCGATTAAAGGATTGGAAAATGTCCCAGTCAAATAATTTTGAATCATAACAAATCCAGGTAAAGCAGCTATAACAGCACCGAACCCATACTCGGCTGCGGTGTTCATCGCAGCTAAAATGGAACCACTTACCCCCACGCTTGTAATCGATTGAAACTGTTCTTTTACCGCTTGGAAGTTTAATAATATAGCGCTCAATATACCGATAAGAAGTGCCAATTCTACTGACCAAATACCCACGACTTGTCCCATATCAATCGTTCCGTACTCCTTCAAACCGATGGATGCAAAATCAAATCCCTTTGTATACCAAACGGGGATGAATTCTGTAAAGACTTTATTCACCACTCCAACCAGTACAAGCGGTAGAAAAGCCATCCAGTAACTAGCTGGAATAGCATCACTTGAAACAATTGGCGTCGGTGCGGCTTGCGTGCTAGTTGTAGCGGCCATTTCAGAAGTAGCATCACCTTTTCCGAAATACCCCTCCCCTTTAGCTGCCGCCTTCTTCCTACACCTTTCCAAATACAGCATGCCGCATGTAAAAATAAACAACGCTCCAATGATCCCTAATATAGGGGCTGCATAAATATTTGTTTTAAAAAACGTAGTTGGAATAACATTTTGAATTTGAGGCGACCCAGGAAGTGAATCCATCGAAAATGTGAATGCACTAAATGCGATTGTCGCTGGAATGAGACGCTTCGGAATATTTGCTTCACGAAATAATTGCGCTGCAAATGGATAAATCGCAAATACCGCGACAAATAAACTGACGCCGCTGTATGTAAGAATCGCTCCCATTAAGACGATGGAAAGAATCGCTCTTTTCACACCTATAAAACGGATGATAATTTTCGCAATTTTTTCTGCGATTCCAGTGACTTCTACCACTTTACCGAATATCGCTCCAAGCAAAAACACAGGAAAGTATAATTTTATAAATCCGACCATCTTCACCATAAAAACATTGGAAAAGAACGGTAAAACTTGCGCTGGCTCCGTCAAAAACACAGCCAGCAAAGCACATAACGGAGCGAATAAAATGACCGAGAACCCTCGGTAAGCCACAAATATAAGCAAGCCGAGCGATAACAACACAATCAATAAATCCATATCTGCAATCCCCCCTTAATAAAATGGACTTTCTCAAATTTGTTTTTCATTCTTTTATGCTTGCATATATTGTTACGATGCCTACCAAAGGCAGACATCGTATTCTTTTTATTTATGATGAAAAAGCGGCACTCTCTTTTCTATAAAAGCCTCCACTCCCTCTCTTACATCACTCGTTTGAAATACACGGCCAAAATTTTGAGCTTCTACTTTTAGCCCTTCCTCAAGAGAAAGAGATAACCCCTTATTGATAGATTGCTTCATCAAAGATAAAGCAGGAAGAGAAAACCGAGCCATCTTCGCGGCTAATTCCTTCGCCTTATTCAATGCTTCACCGCGCTGAACAACATGATTCACCAAACCAACTCGCAGGGCTTCTTCGGCAGTGAGCGGTTCACCAGTGAACATCATTTCTTTTGCCCTTGCAGTTCCTATTAAGCGAGGCAAACGCTGCGTTCCTCCCGCACCTGGAAACAAGCCTAGCTTTACTTCCGGAAGTCCAATTTGGGCATGTTCTTCTATAATCCGTAAATCACACGATAAAGCTAACTCACACCCGCCCCCAAGCGCCAATCCGTTAATCACAGCGATTGTAGGCTTCGGCAATCTTTCTATTTTATTTAATGGGTTCTGAAGCCACAATGATTTTTCTTCTGCATATTCACTCCCTTTCCCAATCCATTCTGGAAATGACTTGATGTCCCCTCCGGCAACGAAGGCTTTTTCTCCAGCGCCAGTTAGAAGTACAACAATGACTTCATCATCCCGTTCAATTTCATCAACCGTGGCCGTCAGTTGCTCAATCACCGCATAACTCAGTACATTCACAGGAGGATTATCAATGCTAATAGTCGCGATTCCTTTTTCTTTAGACCATGAAACAACCCGCTTATTTTCCAATGCAATCCCTTCTTTCTAATATGTAATGAGACAATCTTCAACTCGTTCTTTTAATGACATCCCCCGCCTGTTCGCGATCCCAAGCAGTACCGATTCCTTCTTCCTGCAACTTGAATTTTTGAATCCGTTCCGTTGCTGTTTTTGGGAAAGATTCACGAAACTGAACGTATCGCGGCACCATAAAGTAAGCCATACGTTCTTGACACCAATCTATAATCTCTTCATGAGACATCATTTCTCCTTGCTTTACAATCACATATAATTTGACATCCTCTTCCGCCACTTCTGACGGGACACCGATAGCCGCTGATTCAAGCACTTTCGGATGATTATTTACGACCTTTTCAATTTCCCAAGAAGAGATGTTTTCTCCACGTCTTCTAATACACTGTTTGATCCGATCGCAAAAATATAAGTAGCCTTCCTCATCTCGATAACCGCGATCCCCTGTATGGAACCATCCTCCCTCCATCGCTTCCTCTGCTTTATCCGGCATTTTATAGTAGCCTTCCATGAATGTTTGTTCTTGTAAGGAACGGATGAAAATTTCACCGATTTCACCAGTCCGCGCTTCATTTCCATCCTCATTGACAATCTTCGTCTCTACGTAAGAATACGGTTTCCCAATAGAAGGCGGCTTATTGGCATTCAATGGATTCGTTACACAAAAGCCTGTCGTTTCCGTTAATCCGTAGCCTTCCACAATCCGGACGCCAAACCTCTCCTCAAACGGCTTCCAAAATCCCTTAGGCGTAGCGGCACAAGCCGTCACCCTTGCCGGATTTTCATAATCGTTTTCCTTTTCCGGCTGCTTGCAGAGAATTGGAATCATCGATCCTAAAGAATTAAAAATGGTTGCGCCATGACCCCGAATCTCATCCCAAAAACGAGAAGCACTAAACCGCTTTCCAAGAGCAATCGTCGCATTGGAAGAAATGGCACCGAGCACTGTATGGGCCTGGGCATTAATATGAAATAAAGGCAGCGCTGTAAATAAAATATCTTTCGAATTCGCACCAACCATATAAGTAGCGAATGACTGTGCAGAATTGACATAGGCAGAATGACTTAACATGACCCCTTTAGGTAGTCCCGTCGTTCCAGAGGTGTAAAGGATACTATTAATAGAAGAGGAGGAAACAGCTTCATTTGGAAGATAGTGATCATTTGCATGCAATACATCTTTCAATCCGATTACCGGCCGTTCTTTACCATCATCTGCAATGATTACGCTTTCATTATTGTCGTGAACAACAATCCCAATTTCCCTTTGTATAAATGGTAAACAAGAAGCAATTTGAGGAACAAATTCCTTATCAATGATCATTATCTTACAATCAGAGTGGGATAAAATATACTGCAGACCTTCTCCTTTTAAATGCACATTAAGAGGCACCGCAATTGCTCCCATAAAAGATAAAGCAAACCATACATCCAGATATTCAGGGGTGTTATGAAGCATAATACAAACCTTGTCACCTTTTTGAATACCGAGTTCACACAATCCCGCTGCAGCCCTTGTAATCCGGTGATAAAGTTCTTCATACGTAACCCTTTGTTCTTCAAATTGTAAATACACCTTATCAGGCGACTTGTTGATACTTTGTATAAGAAAATGTGGCAAACTCTGATTCTCAAGCATTAGATTCCATCCCCTTCCTATTAAAATTCTTTTTATTTATATAGCAAGAAACATGCCAAAGCTTGTCTCATTCCCTATTCCCTTATTCCTTCAGGGACATGCCCCGAGTCTCCCTTACATGTACACCTTCGCATGTCGCATTTGCGCTACAAATGATAGTGATCATGTCGCATATATAAGAAAGTGTCGCAAAAACGCGACAACATGTATTACTGCAAACCAAACAAAAAAAGGGCCTATTTGCCCTTTACATTCCTTCATCATATTCCGTATCTTTCTATTTTTCGATATAAGCTGGCCCGATGAATTCCCAAAAGCTCAGCTGCCTCTTTTCTATTTCCAGCTGTTTTTTCCAAAGCCCTCGTAATCGCCCGTTTTTCAGCGGATTCCACTTCCGTCTGCAGTGAATAGCTTATCTCATCCTCCCCTTGATATCCCGCAAAAGTTTCATGATCCAACTCTTCTTCCAAATCTCTTTTCCGCAAATAAACAGGAAGGTGATGCACTTGAATGATCGTTCCTTCCACAACATTCATCGCTCGTTCCAGCACATTCTCTAGCTCCCTAATATTCCCTGGCCAATCATGCTCCATGAATATATCCCTTACTCTCTCATCTAATAAAAGAACGTTACTACCAAGCTCCTCATTCAATTTCCGAATTAAAAATTCCGTTAAATGTACGATATCTTCCTTTCGTTCTCTTAGCGGAGGAATATCAATTGCAAACACATTTAGCCTATAATATAAATCCTCTCTAAATTCTCCTCTTTGCACCATTTCACGGAGATTCCGATGCGTTGCCGCAATAAAGCGGACATCAATCTTTTGAGTTTTTGTGCCACCGATTCTTTCAATCTCTTTCTCTTGCAGCACACGAAGCAACTTCACCTGCATGTCCAAAGACATATCACCGATCTCATCTAAAAACAACGTTCCCTTATGGGACAACTCAATCTTCCCAGGCTTACCTCCTTTTTTCGCTCCTGTAAAAGCACCCTCTTCGTATCCGAACAATTCAGCCTCCAAAAGATCCCTCGGAATCGCAGCACAATTCAAACGAATAAATGAACCCCTAGCACGCGGACTCGCATGATGAACCGCATTGGCAAAAAGCTCCTTCCCCGTTCCGCTCTCTCCTCTTATCAAAACCGTAGACCGACTTTTCGAAACCTTCAAAGCCATCGTTTTCACTTCTTCCATTTTCGCACTCTCTCCTACAATACTTTGAAATGAAAACCTCCCTGCTTGCAGCCGCTGTAATTCAGTTTGATAGTAAGATAACTTTGATTCCATTGCACGAATCTGATCCCCCAAAGCTTTAAATTGTTGGATATCATGGAACATAATTTTACCGATCGCACCAATAACCTTACCGTCCTTAACAATAGGTATACGAGTTGCGATAATATTCTGATTATTTATATGTTGAATATGCCCAATTTCCACCTGTCCCGTCTTCACGACAATATGCATCCTCGTATTCTCAACAACTTCCGTACAATGCTTCCCAATCGCTTCCCTCGGATCATCAATTCCTAAAAATTGCGCATAAGCACCACTAAAAAAATTGATGATTCCTTGCTCATTCACCCCTAGAATACACTCCGACAGTAAATTCAAGGCATTTTCATACCGACTAATAATCGTTTCCAAGGACTGCACGCTTTTTTCCTTGTTTTCCAAAATGACAATCGATCCTTCTTCTTTCCCACCCTGGTACACATAAGATTCATTCACGATGAACACTTGGTTGCCAATCTTACACTCGTACTTATGCAAACCATCATTTTGATTCATTACTGGCTGTTTATGATTAGGAATAATCATCGATATGTGCTTACCCGTTATTTCATTTTCTCTTTTGTTTAACATGCTGCAGAATGATGGATTGCTGAACATAATCGTTCCATCATGACTTGTAACCGCAATCCCGTTATTCATTACCTGAAGAGCCTGGCTCGTTAACTGCAGATTAATCCCTTCATCTATATGCATTTGGAAGCCTCCCTATCAAATCGTGCTCTTTCTCGCATGTCATATATATCTATTTTATAACACCTTGTGAAATACTTGGAACTTCTAAAGCAGTTTAGAGCAGATATATAATCTCGAAGTTCAACTAAAACATAAGAAGGGTATTAGGTGAAAATATCCAATTGATAAAGTAATTAATAAAATCTCCAAAAATATTATAAAGAATTTAGGTGCTACATGTATTGAAAACGTTATTTGGTATATTTCTCTGTATATTAGGAGCTTTTTTAATGAATTTAACAGTTAATAGTCTCGGAGACATAGGTAACATCCTAATGAGAATAATAGGAGTTGTATATGTTGCATTAAGCATCAAAATAATAAGAAACAAGGATAAAAAATGAAACTCGACTGTTCAGGAACAAGACTGTCAATAGACGGCCTTGTTCCTAAGAACCCCTACCTTATGCTCTTTCTTTTTCGCTTCTACATACTCCGTTAACTCTCCTTTTGTTTTCTGAATTTTCTTTATTTTATTTCGAAATCTTTTTCGCATTTCTTTCCTATACCAAATTCTGCTATCATATTATTTAAAGATTATACATATAGATAAGGGGGATATTATGAACGTCTCATTAAAGGGGAACGAGCAGATTACTAGTCTCTTGAATGATTGGTATGTTGAAATTCGCGCTAGACATATCGAAAACGCTCATCTTCTGAAAAAAGAGATTGATGAGAAAATCGAAAATATTTCACATGATGAAAGTTTATCTCTGTATTATTTTCTATTGGATTTCCGTTATAAATATGTAATTGATAATTTAAACGTTTCAAAAAACAGTTTTGATAAAATTGAATCTTATGAGATTCCCGAAGATAGTCTTTTAACATACTACTATCATTTTTTTAAAGCAATTCATGCTAGCACAATTGGCAACTACAATATTGCTAGAGAGAACTATGAGAAAGCCGAACGATTACTTGATATCGTGCCTGATGAACTTGAAAAAGCTGAGTTCTATTATAAACTTGGGGCATTCCATTACGATGTTTACGAGTCCCTTCAATCCATTAAGTATGTCACAAAAGCAAAAGAGATATTTTTAGAACAGGAGAATTACGAACGAAATACAGGATTCTGCGAAAACCTTTTAGGGATGGCCTGCATTAATTTGAAAGAGTGGGTATTGGCGGAAGAACATCTTGTGAAAGCAATGGATATCTTCCAAAAGCTTAAAGAAGATACATTTATTTTGATGGTTCGTCATAATCTAGGACTGTTGTATGCAAGTCAAAATCTATCTGAACTAGCTATTCGTTATGCATCCGAAGTTTCTCAAAATAAGCCAAATCATTATAAAGCTATATTTATTGAAGCACGAGAACATTCTAAACTTGGACATGTTGAAGTTGCTGATGAGTTATTCGAAAAAGGATTAGAGATATGTACAAAACTGGAGAATGAAGAATACAAACACCGATTCAAAATTCTTAAGGACGTAAACAACAAAATCCCCGCTAAACAATTAGAAGAAACCGTTTTAGCAGGAATTCCGTATTTTGAAAGAGAAAATCTATATGAATACATCCATGAATATTATGAAATTTTAGGGATTAAATTTTATAAAGAGGATGAACATTCAAAAGCAAGTAAATATTTCTATTTAAGCACTGAAGCAAAAAATAGAATTATTGAGAAGGGGGCTTTAAAATGAAGAAGTTACTTAGTTTAATGGGAATCATAACTGTTTTAACATTAACCCTAGGCATCTCCTCACAGACGGATGTTCATCAGATTGAAGTTGTGGCTAGTATGATGGCAGATGGAGACCACGGTGGTTGATATTACCTCTGACCCAGATTATATTTCTGGGTCTTTTTATTTACAGATAAAGATTGATGGATTTGCATAATATCGATTCATATCCCTTCCAACAGTTGTAACTACGCCTTTTAAAAGCACAAGCTTTGATGTAAAAGAGTTAATTATGTATGCACTCAGAAACCTATTCCTCATTTTTTGCTTACTTTTCTCAATATCTCGATATCATTCATCTAATTTACTAAAAGAGAAAGAACTACTGTGATCCCTAAAATAGTAGTCAAATGTATAACTATAAAGCACAAAAACAACTCGATTTTTGCACAAGGAGGATCCAAAACATGAAGAAATGGACAAAACCCCTAATTATCACAATCGGTATCATGCTATTTGGTGTATTTGCAGGGGGCATGATTGGGAACCTTTTTAATCCTGAAAGTGACAACAAACAAGTCGCGAAATGTGAAGAAATTGAAGAAGTTGATGATATAACTAACGCTGAAGGAGTTATCATCGACTCTATGCACAAAATGACTCACAAAAAGGTAATGGCCAACGAGAAAAGCGGTTTTATCGCAATGTCTTCAGATAATATAAAAAAACTTCGTCAACTAGTAAATGACAGCGATATGTTAGCAGACAAAGACAAGTACAACAAGATTTTAGATCGTTGAGAAAAAGGGGATTTCTCAAAAGCTGTTGAGGGGCATAATGACATGTGGGAACGAGCAGGTGGAAGCACGAATGGGAAGGCGTACCGTTTAGCTACTCCAGAAGAAGAGAAAGCATATCTTGAGGAACAGAGTGAAAAGGAGCAAACTAAAGAAAATCATTAAAATATCTATCCACATTCTCAAAAACTTATAAAGGCACCTTAGCAAATTGAATACGAATTCGCTAGGATGCCTTTTCATCACTACATATTCTTCATCGCTTCCTTCAAATACTGCTCTTCTTCCTTTATTAGCAAAGAAGGAAATTCAGCTAGTGGAACATCACTCTGTTTGGAAATATTTGCGAAGTCAGTTCGTGCTATACCAGCGCTTTGAATAATTTCTTCTATAATTACTATCTGATTGTAATTTTGCTGACTTTAATTCCCCTTAAATATCACTACTTATTTGAGATGCATTCTTTTCATGTACTCGAGAAAGGATAACCCACTATTCACCACATTTATAACTTCTTTAAATTCTTGTGGGATAACTAATACGTTCCCTCCAGTTTTAAAACCAACGAGGATTGCAGCAGGTGGCATATTAACAGCATTTGATCTGTAAATCTCCTCCATTCTCTTAATATACTTTTTCTCTACTCCAACAACATGATCTACAGTCTCTGAGTCTTCATCAGTTTGATTGAGAGCAAGGTAGAAATCAGCTTTTTCCTTAGTATCGAAAAATAATAGATGTTCTTTCCCGTTCATTTTTTGGCTTTTCATATTCCCAGTATTAACTTCGTCAACAAACTCCATAATGGTCCAGAACGGTTCACCTTTGGATGTTATCGAAGGTAAAAATTTAAAGTGAGGTGACCTTTTCAACTCTTCTTTCTTAGCACGTCGAGCTGATTGGACCTTTTGGCTGTCAGGCATAGAATTTAGTAAACTAAAGATTTTGTACACAGCTAAAAAATCCTCACAATTTAATATTGCATGTTTTATCTCAGGCCTTAAATCAAGCATACTTGGGCCATCCCATGCACATTTCTCATGAATAATATGAAAACCACCTAAATTTTCGTCAGACAAATTATTTTTGTCAATTCTTAATACAACAGTAACTTTATCTTCTACCTCTATATTATCGTTGCAACTGATACATAGGGGGTGATCATTCTTTGTATACTCTTCACTCCACATTTTACGTTCATTCTTATACTTACTCTGCTTAAAAGAGATGAAAAAGATCGGGTATTGACGCAAAAATCCATCTCTTATGTATGTATTGAACGGTTGAATTAAATCAATCATCTGTTTTGTATGCCACTTCGATATCTGATAACAATAAATATATTTCATTAGCGCATTATTACATATAGAGACATATTTTATCTGATTAAAATCTTTTGTAACGAGCAATAGCCCTATTTTAAGTAAATCTTGAAAATAAGAATAACCATTATTAACTGTTGATAACAACTCCAATAATAAATCGTGTTCTAAGTTCTCTCTCTTATCTTTAACCATTTGACTTATAATCCTTTTTAGTACAAGCTTGGTCATCTCCGGTTCAGAGGTCTGTTCTAGCTTCTGACGTAACCATTTCTGGTACAGCTCAGTTTCAGTAATCTCGCTCGAAACCTCCTGCTCTTGATATACCTCAGCAAGCATTCTCATTAGAAAGGGCTCCTTTGCGAGCTCTCTACTCTCGCTATTTAAATCTCCTTTAATTCCATATGCTTTCTTATATCTTCCCCATAAACACTTAAGTTCCTGTTCGTCCATTTTATCTACATACACACCTATCTTGTTTAGAAACGATAAGTTTCTTGACGAGTAGATATTTTCTCCAAAAGAATTTAACGAACCTTTAAAGTGAGTAAAACTACGCCAGATATCATTAGTTTCATCAGTAGTTTTGCAGGATGTGATTAAATAAATATTTGAGTCTTGAATTTTTTTTACTAAGTCGTTCAATTCATTACGCAATTCTACTGGATTAGGATGTTCATCTAAACCATCAATTACAATAAAAAAGCGTTGATCTCCATTGTTTTTAGTAATATCATCAAATCTTCTTACTAATTCTGTCATACTATATTCCTGGTTTAACAAAAAATGAAAATCTTCTTGGATAGAAGTTATCACTCTTTGGTTGAGTAAACCAGCATTATAAAACACCATTGGGAAACGATCTTTATATTGATTCCATAAGGAATATAAATAATTAGTTTTTCCAAATCCTGAAGTACCGATTATTGCATAAATCTTACTTCTTGACTTCAAGAAATTTTTAAATTCATCCATGTATTTAGTTCTATTACAATGAACTTCGTCTATAATACTTTTATTTGAAATTTTTTCTGATTTTATATCTTTAAAATTACGCTCACTCTGAAGTTGACAAAAATGAAGAAGGTTCTTTCGATCTAATCCAACAAAAGCTCGAAGAGCTACTTCACGAATATCCTCTGATATAGTTAAATTACAGCCTGACACAATAAAATTACTCTTACTTAAATCTGTATTGGTTAATTCATCTTTTGTTATAGTATCAAATATCCTTGTGGTTTTTCCGTTAGTTACAACACTATAGGGAGCAATTTCATCCAGTAATCTGGCATAATTTATGGCTTGTTCAATATCTTTTTCATTAATTGGATGATTCCCCCTTTTAACTTCTACTAAAATAACATTTCTCAACTTACCGTTCACTAAAGCCTTATATAATATATCGGAGTAAACATGCTTGGTGATTTCCTTCCCGATATACAATTCCCCTTGCCTAGGAATGTTTATTTTAAAATGAGTTTCGAATTCTATTTTGTCTGTCAAGAACCCCATTTTTTCGAAATACGGAACTATAACAGTATTTTTTACTTGTTCTTCATTCATATATTTATTTCCCATATAAATCCCCTCTTCTCCCTATTTACTTAATAGTTCCAGAACTCCCCTAAACAACACCGAGGAATTCCTAACAACCAAATCCAAAGACAACTCTTTAAACACATCTCCTTTTCCAACCATCACCTTCCCTTGCTCATAATCAATCCTGATCTGAACATCTTGAATAGAATAACTCCTAATAGAAGACGCCTCATCCAAATTAGAGTGAGCCAACTCAACCTTCACCTGCTTTGTAAATCGACGCAGCGTTTTCCAAAGTACACGTTCTTCTTTTGACTTCATAAATAATTCCGGAAGCTCTTGTACTTCTTTTAATAGTGACATACTTGTTAGCATATATGTCTGAATTCCATACCCTACTGGACGAATGAGATGATCGAGCTTTTTCCATGGCTCTAGTTCGAAATAAACACAATCATTTGTTTCATCGCTGGATAATGGATTCTCCCGGAGAATTCCTTCTCTTATAATCTCTTCTGCGCTTTTTTCGATGAGATGATCGAGAAATTGTTCTACTAGTCTGGTTGCGTTTGGTAAAAATGGAAATCCACCGATGTTTACTWTTTCAATGCTTTTATAAAAAGGATGGTGCTCATATTCTTCCTCTTGATTCCATGGGAATAATACATAAGCTCCATAGGCGGTTCTCTCAAATGGTCCCCCTTGATCTACTACTAACGCATCTCGATATCGGTGCATCGTGTTAATGTCTTCTTCCATTGGACCCGGCGTTCCATACTGTCTTTTATAATGGGAATCACTTTTAGCAAAATCGATTCGATATTTAGCGTCAAAAACATATTGATATTGATAAGTTTTCCCTTTCTTCTCAATAGCAAGCATTGTATCTGGCTTTTGCGTGACAGTTGGTAATGCGTTATTTCTCTTTTGAAAATAAAGCTCGATCACTTCATCTGTTTCAGGGTGCCGAAATGTTCTTTTTGCAGTTTTGCTTTCATCCAGCGTCACATATAGTCCATCTTGCCGAACTTTAATAACATCTTGATCCACCGTTACGTACTTTTTAGATAGAATTTGTCCAAGCTTTAGGTACGTCCAATATTCATACAATCTTGCGACATCTTTAACAGACATTTTGAAGATCTGTCCTCTTAGTGTTAGACCTCTCGATAACATTAGAAAAATTTGATACGCATCCCTATAACCAGATGCCATTTGAATGACAAGTGAAAAGACGGAACGATCCAGTTTTCCGATCCCATTCCAAAATGGATCATTCAACTCATTTTTCATTCGAGATTTCATTTTTCTTACGTTTTGAATAAGACCGTCATCAATTGGTAAACTCTTAAATCCAGAATCCTTTTCCAAAGATGTAAGTAAACCATCGATTTTATGTACCACTCTCTGAATCATCCATTTAATAAAACGATTTTCCAATGTATCGTAGGATACTTCCTTATACGCTGTGATTCCTTTAGATGGAACCATATTTGCCTCTACCCCTTGAAACAAGTGCGGCCTTTTCCGTAAGTAATTCATCCCAACAGAATCTAGCCTACGAATTTTTTCTCCTTGTACGAGCTGATGACGCGTAATAAGTGTATGGTGCGGTTGCCTCTTAATATGAGAAATTGCCTTCATAAATCTATGAAACGAATCATTTAAAATACGGTAAAATTCACTCTTAGATGGGTTTGTAGCATAGATTGTTGATGCTCCTAAGTAAGTCCTTTTCAATAAATGAAATGCCAAATTATAAATTTCATCATTCACTTCTTCCAATAACGCTCGATAGTCATCTTTGTAATCGAGCTTCGATGGATAAATCTCTAATGTGACTGTTAATAGAGATTTTTTATCATCCTGAATTTCAAATGTTGTATAACCTACTTCATTTGGAAATGAGAGATTCCCCATTAATAGTTTCAATGAGCCCATTTGCGTAGAGCTAATTGCCTTTCGAAGAGATGGATGTTCATGGTGAAAAGACAATTCCTGATTATTTTTAGGAACAACTACAAGCTGATAACTCCTATTCTCAAAAAAGATAGGAGGGTGCTCGGCTAATTCACTAAGCTTTTGTAACCGAGCATCATATACCAAGATAGATTCTACTTCTCCAGACACATGAAAATGCATCATTTCATCTGAACCAATTGATTGATGTTTTTTTAAATTCTCATATTTTTCATGATAGGGATTCCCTTTGATCGTCAATGACAAATTCGCTGTTTCAATCTTAACTAGTTCTATATCACTATTAGATCCAGAAAGAGGTGAAGCCATCATACTCGAACCTCCTTAACATATGAGACAACTTCTTAGCAGAACGAGGATACTTCGCATAAGACATAGCATCTTCGTTATCAAACTCTTGATTTGTACATAGCGTATATAATTTCTTTAATGCCTCTTCTGTCCGTCTATCACTTCCTGCAATACGCGGTAAGATCTTTTGATACATCTGATAGTCTAACGCCTCATCARACGATAATAGTTCACTTTTTTCATTGTAAGCCATGTAAAAGCAAATTTCGTCACGTATCCGGTACCCCACTTGTGCTCCAATCAGTTCAAGAATTTCATTGATTTCAATTAAAATATGAGATACTTTCTTCACGAGATCTTTATTGAGCTGAAAACATTCTTTTAAATGAAGAAACGTGGCTGTCAAGGAATTATTAGAAACACGCTTTGCCTGCACTTCTTCTGCATCCATTAAAAACTCAAAGGAATCTAACTTCACTTGATTAAATTCAATCGTATTCGCACGATCCAGTACTTTTTTACTTAACGGATGTGTTGTTTCATCCATATTGACAGTTCCAATAACGTACACATTTGACGGAATCGTAATTCGTTTCCCAACAATCGATTCAGGAAGAACCGCCGATGTAACAATCTCTCTCCCTTCCCATTTTCGGCTTTCAATAACACTTAGAAAATCACTGAAATAGTACTCTACACGTGCTAAATTCATCTCATCAAGCACAACAAAATAAGGCTTGTCCGGATTCTCTGCTGCTTTTTCAAGAACTTGAATTAACGGTCTTTCTTGAAATTCCCCTTTAATATTCACATAGCCAAGTAAATCCGAACTATCACTCCAATCAGGCCGCACAGGAATCAACGTGAACTGTCCATTTTCCTCAGTTGCCCCTAAACTTTCAGCGAACCACTGAACAATTTTTGTTTTTCCTGTCCCTGAAATACCAGACAAAATAACAAAAGGCTTCGTTTTTAAAGAAAGGAAAAAGTTAATAATATCTTGCTTATCGTAATAGAAACCTTTGCTTTTCATATAAGAAGATACATGATCTACAATTTCCTTCCCATTCAAATCCATTTCTTTTTGCTGCTCGTAAATCATTGCACGATTATTCCCTTTCTCTCTAAAGGAAATGTATCCCTCATAATAGCTAAGCATTTCTTTTAAATCTTCCACTAATTCTGCTTCACTTGGCATTTGATTACCATCATATACAATGTATGCCGCTGTTGAATTTGCATAGCCTTTTGCTTTTGGACTTGTACCCAGGAAAATCCCATCATCTTTTTTCACTTTTGTAGACATATGTATATGTTGACGGATTTCTTGTTTAATTTCTTCCATTTCTTCTTTAGAAGTTTCAGTTACTCCTTGCGCTAGCGTTAAATATAATTGCTTCATATCTTCGCTAAATAAATAAACGATATAATACCCTCGCTGCGTCGATGTCGTAATGTCTTTATTCATGATAGCAAGCCATGGCACAGCGGCCCAATTCCCTTGTCCAACTGAGCCCGTAACAACGTACTGATTATGATCGATAAAAGATAAACGAGTTATCTCCGTTGTTATTTCATTTCGAACAACTGAACCAAGTTTATGACCTGCAAATTTTTCTGTTCTCGCTTTTAAATATTCATGCATAACAGTTAAAAACTTTTCACGTAAGTTACTATTCATCATATCGTCCTCTTTACTATTCTCTTCTAAATATTGTTCAACTGGAACCCAGCTATCGTTAATTAACCCTATCTTTTCAAGCCACATTAACAAGTTATGAGTACGTTTCTTGGCTACTGACTCAAGCATTAAATTATCCCCTAGTGAATTTCGGACAATCGTCATTCCTAAATTCACTAAAGCCTCTTTCTTTTCAGACTTTGAAGCGTTCACTAAAATCTCAAGTACAAATAGGGCAATTCGAAAATATTCTTGCTCTAAAGCTAACTTTTGAATAAAAGCATCCCTATTTTTTGATTGAATATATTCATTTAATAGTTTCATATGAATTTCATGATATTCATCTAAAAACCCTAATAATCTCAAATCTTGACGTCCCCCAGATTTAACTCTATATGAATTCCCACCCATTTGCTGATGCAACTTCTTAGGATCATATGTACCATTCATTATCTCTTCTAAAAACGTCACCACTTTCTCGTATTGCTCACATGGTAAATCATCCGTTTGAAATTCCTTGAATGTAATGACTTTTGTATTGTTAAGTGTTGTAACTTTCACAAAAGGAAGTTGTGCAAAGAAAGCCATCAAAAAAGCACTCTGTCCGTTTGCTTGCAAAAAATCTTCAGCAGTTGCTGTACGGACTTTTATAAAATCTTGCCAAGCTTGCTGAAAAAGCTCAAAAGTTATCATAAAATATGGCTGTAATTCTTCTCCCCTTTTGTACTTCTCACGTAAAAGTTCTGTTTCAACGTATAGCCCTTTATCATCTGTCTTTATAATCAAATAAGATTTATTAGTATTTATATCATTAACTTGATTAGTTATTTTAGCAATTTCAATTATAAGTTTCTCTAACATTTTTACCTCCGCAGTTACAATTAATTACAATTACTACTATTTTAACAAACTATATATAAAAGAAAAATGATACGCTATAACATATGAGTGAATAACATTTCTTCCTACTTTGTATTGTTCTTCCCCCTTCTAACAAGGCCAGTGTCGCCACATCAATTCACTTATCAATTAAAACATTTACAACTTTCTCTTTATTTTCATACAAAAAAACTCAAACTCCGCCAGATTGATTCCAAACACTTTGCTTACCTAAAAAGAGAATTAATCCCCATTATATTGAGAATTTTCAGATAAATATATATAATTTATTTATATTTATACGCTTTCATACTTAATCCATAATGATGCTTTTCAAATTACTTCAATTGAATAGGGAGGTCGATGGATTAGCAAAGACCAACGCTGGCATGAAACTAGAGTGTGCACATACCCAATAGTTTTCAAATGTAGAAAACAAACTTTGTTCAAAGGAGGGTTTAATCATGTCTCAATCCACCAATCGCGCCAATACAAGGCGCATTACAGGAAACATCTTCAAAGGTTCAGTTGGAAATCTGATTGAATGGTACGACTGGTACGTCTATTCTGCTTTCGCCGTGTATTTCTCAGCAGAGTTCTTCCCCAAGGGAGACTCGACCAGTCAACTGCTTAACACGGCAGCAATCTTTGCCGTAGGCTTCTTGATGCGCCCGCTAGGAAGCCTACTGATGGGCCGTTATGCGGATCGTCACGGCCGCCGGGCTGCACTGACGCTTTCTATCACCATCATGGCCGGTGGTTCTCTGATCATTGCTTGTACTCCAGGTTATAGCACCATTGGTATACTGGCCCCTATTATTCTAGTTCTCGCACGTCTGCTTCAGGGGTTGTCGTTAGGTGGAGAATATGGAACTTCGGCTACATACCTGTCCGAGATGGCCAGCAGCGGCCGCCGCGGTTTCTACTCAAGCTTCCAGTATGTAACACTCGTTGCTGGACAGCTGGTAGCACTAGGCGTTCAGATTGTCCTCCAGCAAATACTCAGCGAACCGGATATGAAATCTTGGGGCTGGCGTATTCCTTTCATTATCGGAGCAATGGGAGCAGTAGCTGTATTGTGGCTGCGTCGCACGATGGATGAATCGGAGCAATTCTCAAAAATGGGTTCTGAAAGCCGGGAGAACGCTGGAACCATTCGGGCTTTAATGAAACACCCTAAGGCAGTGCTGACAGTAGTCGGGCTAACGCTTGGTGGAACTGTTGCTTTCTATACTTACACGACGTATTTGCAGAAGTTCATGGTGAATACTGTAGGTCTTCCTAAGGAAGTTGTTAGTTGGATTAACTTTATTGCCCTCTTGGTATTTGTCGTACTCCAACCACTCGCTGGTATGTTGTCCGATCGGATTGGACGACGTCCGCTATTGATTGGTTTCGGCATCCTCGGAACTTTACTGACAGTACCACTGTTCCTAATCATGGAGCAGACGAAGTACCCTATCGTTGCTTTCTTGCTTATGATGGTAGGTCTCATTATTGTTACCGGTTATACTTCCATCAATGCGATCGTGAAAGCCGAGCTCTTCCCAACTGAAATCCGTGCCCTTGGCGTGGGATTCCCCTACGCAATCACTGTTGCGGTATTCGGCGGGACGGCGGAGTTCATTGCGTTATGGTTGAAGAGCATTGGACACGAGTCGCTTTTCTACTTCTATGTAGCTGGTTGTATTGCCATCAGCTTCATCACTTATTGGCGTATGGCTGAGTCATCGAAAACCTCTCACATCGAAGCTGAGCTAGACGATGAAAATACGCTAGCTACTCGCAACTCTGGTTCAAGGCACTCTTAAATGTCATAAATAGCTATTTTAAAACGATAATTCAGCTTAAAAACCCCTTGTTTATCAAGGGATTTTTAAGTTAAGAAATCTTTCTTGATTGTTTACATTTTCTAGCAGTAATGTAGAAGTAATAAACATCAGTATATTGAATAAAAAAACTCCAACTTTCGGCTGAAAAGTTGAAATTCCGCTTATCTTTCTATCATTAAGAGGTACTCTCTTCTCACTTCACAAAACACTCTAAACCCTACCTATAATAACTCATCTTCCAAAAAACTACGAATCCACTCTTTAAATTTTCCAAAATTAAAAAATCCTAAAAATCATAATGCCACAAAGGGATTGTAAAACAGAACAGGCCACGAAATAAATAATCATGGCCTGTCTGGTTTTATGAAAACATCGTATATGAGGCCCTAATACAGTTAAAGGAATCTCCTTCTACTTGTTTCCTATTTCTATTGTAATGCTCCAATCTCCATCCGTATGTACTCAAAAACTGTTTGTGCCTGTGTTTTTGAATACTTGAAATATAGAACCTTCATAGCTTCCAATTTTATTTACTAATAAGTTTTGATCATTTACTTTAACAATGAAGTTTTTGGAGCTATTATTAGATAAAGATATAAGCAAAAGGGGCCTATTTCATACAGTTACAATATATTTTAAAACGCATCTTAATCCCTTTTTAAATAGTTACCATTGTCATCATAACATTCAATAGCAGTACCTATAAAGCCTCTCAGGAGTAGTTTTAACATCTCTAAATCATTTATAAAAACACTCATCCAAATAGAAAAATACCCTCTCGCTATCGCCGTTTCAACTATTTGTTCTCTAAAGTCTATAGAATCATTTCGTTTCAAACGATCTAGAGCGCTCTCTGCTACTTGCCATGCATCTCTTCTTTCTCTCCATCTTCTATCCTTTTGCTCTGCATTGACATTTGGATTATCCGACGGTTCTTTATCTAAACCTACTAACTTAATCATCTTTAATGCCATATGACGATGGCCTTGTTCTAAATTCGGATTTACTTCTATTCTCCCTGCACGAAGCAAGGGCAACAAAATAGTTAGTTACACTCATTCTTGTAAAACTGCACACAAACCTACCCGTCGTATATAATGAATGGTACCAAAGAGCTATTGCCGGGCTTTCAACATATAATTATTCCATTTTTTTCAACAGCTTAGCTAAATAAATTTCATGAGAAGTATCCCGTAAAAAGGAAAAAAACAAATCATCTAGCTCTTCTGCTAACTCTTCGTTTATTTCCTCACCTTCTTCATCAGACAATTCAAAGTTAGCATGCTTCCATTCATTATACTTTTCCTCAACTAAATCTCTAAAACTGATCCAATGTTTTCCGAAGTTTGATGTATAAGTGGCAGTCCAGCTATTAATATGAATTGTACCTAACAGCTCGGCCAATTTAGAATCAAAATTAACGGAAACATTATTTCCCCCCAATGTCTTTTCAATCTCTTTTAGATCCTCTTTTGTCATTTTCTTGGCTTCCCCAGAATAATCATAGCTTACTCTTCCCGTATACGAATTGATACACGGTTCTTTTATAGGTTCCCATTTAAAAGCGACATGCTCGTCTATAGCATCCATAATCATATGAGAAAGAAGCAAATCGATTGCTTTTTCTCCCATTACAATCATCCTCTTTCATTTTTTGGAATTTTAAACATTATATTTCTGTTCCTTACTTATGATCGGGATTCGATCTACATGGAGGCATGTTCTATATGAAGTTATGGTAAACCTGGCTGTAATCATTTATGTTCGCGGAGTAGACGTATCATTTATAACTATGCCTAGTCCAATTTTAATAGATTATATATTTTTCTTGCAGTAAGATTTTCTTCCCTATCATCTGTCTTCAATTGTACTACAAAACGCCTCAAAAAGAACATACATTCGCATAGCCATCATAATCAATAAAACGATATCGACCGTTCCTTCAAATATATCAGCGCTTTTCCAAATATATCGACCATTTCTCACCATATATCGGCCAAACGACAAAATTCGCGACTCTAAACACAAAAAAGAGCTATTTCAAACTGAAATAGCTCCTTCATTCATTCAATTACTCTCAGCTCATCTAACAA
>NZ_JBFTMC010000042.1:0-31154 GCF_056396765.1 Bacillus sp. 05T22 | reverse complement strand
TCTTTTTCATTTTCCCGTCCTATCTACCTCAAATTTTTAATCTTTATATTCATGAATAAATATTAGTTTTCTATCAATTCTTTTGTTTCGATCCAAACAAAAACGATTGTTTAACAGCGTCCTTATCTATTCTTTATGTAGTATGTTTGATTCATTTTCCCATGATACATATGTCGAACAGAAAAACCCCTTCAGGTGAGAAGGGGTTTTTATCATACGGCTACGCCTACTGATAAACACCATCATCATTTTAACAACTTTCGTATGAATTTTAAAGCACTTTTTGTAGAAGAATAACGAATTTTCATATCAAATACTGTAGATTGGGACAAAATGCTTTTATAGTGTGAAAATGTGCGAAAACTTTGTTTTCCATGATAACTTCCTAATCCACTGCTCCCAACACCACCAAAGGGTAGATATGGCGTAGCAAGATGATATACAACGTCATTTATACACCCACCGCCATATGAGATATTACGTGTAATTTGTCTTTGAATTTCTTTACTCTCTGAAAATACATATAAAGCTAATGATTTAGGTTGTCGCTGAATTCTTTCAATGATGTCTTCTATTTTCTCATACTCTATAATCGGCAAAATTGGACCGAAAATTTCATCTTCCATAACGGAATCCTGCCATGTAATATTCGTTACAATACTAGGCTCAATATGCAGCGTTTCTTCATTATATTTCCCACCAATTTCCACCCTGCCATCTTGTAAGAAAGAACATAATCTTTCAAAATGACGTTTACTGACAATCCGAACGTAATTTTCATTTTGCAGTGGTTTTTCGCCATATTGATTTTTAATTTCAATTCGTAGTGCTTCAATAAATTGTTCTTTTACAGAAGAATGAACATATATGTAATCAGGCGCAACACATGTTTGTCCCGCATTCAAGAATTTCCCCCAAACTATGCGCCTTGCTGCTATTTCTAACTTTGCATCATTATGCACAATACATGGGCTCTTTCCACCAAGCTCTAACGTAAGGGGAATCAAACTTTTAGCTGCCGCCTCCATAACAATTTTACCCACTCCAACGCTACCGGTGAAAAAAATATAATCAAACGGCTCTTTTAACAGTGCTGTACTCTCCTCAATACCGCCTTCAACAACCGCAACAAGTTCAGCCGGAAATAACTCTTGTAACATATTTGCAAGAAGACTAGAAACATTAGGTGTCAATTCTGACGGCTTTAATACAACCGTGTTTCCAGCGGCTATTGCCCCTACAAGGGGTGCAATCGCAAGTTGAAAGGGATAATTCCACGGAGCCATTATAAGAGTAACACCGTAAGGCTCTGGAACGACTTTCCCCTTCGAACCAATGTGTGTAAGTGCTGTACGAACGCGCTTTGGCTTACTCCATGAAGAAAGATGTTTCATTAAAAAGGAAATCTCCTTTAATACGTATCCAACCTCTGTCGTAAATGATTCATGATCTGATTTATTTAAATCCAATTTTAACGCTTGAAAAATATCAGATTCAAAACGCTGAATCCCTTCATATAATCTTTTTAAATGTTGCTTTCTTTCTTCTATATTTCTTGTGTGACCTTTATAAAAATATGACTTTTGCTCGTTCACAATAGAAGTGATATCCATCTATTATCCCTCCTTCTATATTTACATTGCTATTTCAACATATACATTACTGTTACGAAAACAAAAAGTGACCTACACTCATTTTCTCTCTTTGTTTTCACTTGGCATGGGGCAGGAAAAAGATCTGACCGCTTCTACGCTTGGACGGATGCTCTCTATCACCTTAAAAAGGGTTTATATTGGTTCTTCAATATATATTCCACCTTTTACTTAACATTTTCCTATTCTTAAAGTTTAATTATATACGAGTTTGCATTTCATATAAAATACATTTGCTCATAAAAAAAGCTGTTGAAAGGAAAACCTTCAACAGCTTCTTCATAATTAACGATATAAGCGAACTGCACCTGCAGACTTATCATCCGATTGGCCAACTACTTCAAATTTCAGGCCAAGTTTTGGTAAAATGCGTCCTGCATCTGGAATTTGCTTATTAATATAAGCTTTAGAATCGTCGAACTTCGCAACACCTGGTAGTCCACTGTATTCAAATGTTCCACGAGGTTGTGATACAACTTTCCATGCCGGTGTTTGATCGAAAGAGAACGCTGCATCAGCAATTTGATAACGTGTGCTATCTTTAAATGTTGGCTTACCATTTAAAGTTCCTGCAATTGCTTCAGGATGAGAATCAACTACACCAAGGAATCCGTATCCTGGATGCACGCCAACCCAGTTATCTGTATAGCTTGAGTCTGCATACCATACAACCATACCTGTGTTATATACTGGACCGCGAGCATATTTTAACGCTTCGTCAGCACCAGCATAGTTTCTCCACTCTACATAGTAGTTGTGCTTTTTCTTTTCAATTCCATTAGAAGCAATGAAGCCATCTAGTTTGAATTTTGGTGTACCTTCTGCATCATCAGAGAATACAACATTACCATCTACTGTTAATGTTGCATTATCAAGAGTAAATCCATCTAATGCTAAACCACCATCCGTAATATATTCAAATACAAGCTTCACTTTCTTACCTTTAAATTGGCTTAAATCATAAGATTTGTCTACCCATTTTCCAAGAGTGGTATCTGCACCACCTTTTACATTTTTATTACCAATTGTATCGATTAATGTTTTCGATCCATCTTCTGCTACTGCATGTACTTCTAAGAAATCATAGTCTGTTTCAATTTCATATAATGATTTGTAATCAAACTTTGCATTTGTTGCATTTGTTAAATCAAATAAAGGTGTTTCTAATGTTGTATGAAGATCATCACCTTTTGTACTATAGTAGTACTTCTTACCAAACGCAGGTTGAATTCCTTTTACATCTTTATCCGGTAAATTAACACGGATCATACCTGGACGAGCCGTTTTTGTTACACTTTGATCTAGGTATGTTGCATAACCAATTCCTCGGTTTAACTTCTCATAATCTAATTCCACAATATTCGCCCAGTTTCCACCAATTGTTTTTTGGAAGAACTCTTTGTTTTGCGGAGAGAAACTTGTTGGCGTTGTTCCAGCAATTTCACCAGCCCAGCTACCACCACTCATAATAGACCATGACTGAACTGGCTCGCCGCCGCCAGAATATTTTGTATCATACTCATCTGGAAGACCTAAATCATGACCATATTCATGCGCGAATACACCGACCGCTCCATCTTCTGGTTCAATTGTGTAGTCAAACGCTGCCATTTTGCCATTCCAGTATGGTACTTTTGATTTTGTACCTTCTATTTCATATGGTTTTTGACCAACTGTCCAACGATGTGACCAAATTGCATCATCACCCAATTTACCGCCACCAGCTTCTTGTCCAACACCAGCATGGATAACCATTAAGTGGTCGATCAAGCCATCTGGTTGATTTTGATTGCCATCTTTATTTACATCATATTGATCAAATTGATCGAATTCTGATAAATCAAGACCGCTATCTACCGCTGCTTTTAATGCATCTTTGATCAGGTCACGAGGTCCTAGTGGGCCTTTATTATCATGGCCGTCTCCAGCATCTGCACCGTAATCAGACGCTTTACCTGGAACTGTTAACCACTTTGTAACCGTTCCATCTACTGTATAGCTACCGCCAGATTGTTCTTCATAATATTTCTTAAATGTTTCAATGCTTGTCCCATCTTCTAATTTAAATGGTTCGTTACCAAATAACATTTTTTGATAATGTTCTTGGTTAAAATCACTAGAATACATATAACCAGGCTCTTTATCGATATTATTATGTTTGAAATCAGCATACTCTACAAGTAAAACAAGTACTTTGTCTTTACGAACGTTTCCATTATACTCTTTTGCCTTTGCAGAAGTAGTTGGCACTTTACCATTTAATGCGCCTTTAACGGGAACTGCTCCAGCTTCATTTCCATTTGCTGGTGTTTCTAATTTTTCTTTTGTATCTGCCTTTGCATCTTTAACCTTCTTCAGGAAATCAGACGCTTCTTTTGTAACAGAATCCCCAGTCGTTTCTTCTTTTCCAGGTTTGTCACCCTTCTTTTTCTCTACATACTTTTCGACAGCTTTCTTTGTCTCTTCATTTGAAGCTGATGAATCAATTACTCCTCGGTTTTTAAGAGCATTAGCTAAGCGCTCTTCTGGAATTAAATGATCATCAATCGGGCTTGTAGGTACTGTTTTTGCAGGTGTTTCTGCATAAACAGACTGGCTACCAGCCCCAAACGAGCAGCCAAGAACAGCTGCTACAGCAAGTGTTGATAACACTTTAAACGGTTTCTTTTTCATCCCTTTTTTCCTCCCCCAATAAAATATGTACCAATATTTAGATAATAATAAAAATTCAGTAACTTTTCAATATTTTGTTTGATTTTGTGCTATTTTGTAACTTTTGTAACACGTTTGTAAAAATAACATATTTTTCACAAAAATATCCCTCTATATATCAGTTATTTCTGAAGATATTGATAATTTTTGATAAAACTATTACAATTTCTTTATAGAATGACAAACTAGTAACTTTTTATTAGTGTTACCTACAAAATATACAATAAATTAACATTATTTTTACCAAATTAACTTTTTGAAATATTATAATGTGTTTAAAAGGTTGTTTATTTTGTACGATTCATTACACATTAGGGAGGAATACACTTTGTACAAACAAAAGGCAGATACGCTAGATCAGGATTGGATTGATTTAATGCTTGAAGCTTTAGATGCTGGGATCGCTATTCAAGATATCGAACACTTTTTCCAACGTATGAACCAGCCTACCAGAAACTAGCAGCGTAGCAGAGGCGTTCTTTTTAACGAAATTTGTGTTATAATAATGACATCATAAGCCGACTACATACTTACAGAAAGGTGCACAAAGATGATAGGAGAACGTATAAAACGCCTTCGGTTGCAAAGAGGGATTTCTTTAACAGAACTTGCTGAAAAAGCAGGTGTTGCAAAGTCTTATATTAGTTCCATTGAACGTAATTTACAAAAGAACCCTTCCATTCAATTTCTTGAAAAAATTGCGAATGTTCTGAAAATACCAGTGGACACACTCCTTCATGACGAAACATCATCCGAAAACCAATTGGATTCGGAATGGACACACCTCGTCAAAGAAGCTATGAACTCCGGTGTCTCAAAAGAGCAATTCCGTGAATTTTTAGAGTTTACAAAATGGAAGAAAAACCAGGAATAATATATACAAGGAGGAGTGCATACTGGGGGGCGCTCTTTTTTTATTTACAAAAAAAGCGGGGAATCCCCGCTTTTTTGTTTGTTATTTCCTTATTGATTATCTCTCTTCGCCTTCAGTTTGGCTTGCATTGAATGTCCATTCTAAGTTTAATTTATCGCCTTGGAATTTATTTTGATCTTTACCATTTTCTTCAAATACAAATTGTACCCACAGGTAGTCTTCTGTTCCAGCTTCTAAGCCACCTTTTTCACCCCACTCTGGAGCAAAGATGTCTTTTGCTAGAAGATCTGGATCAGCATTTTGTAAATCTGCTAATGTTGTTTCATATACAGGCTCGCTTTGTTTATCCCAGTTCCAAATAAATTTCACTTTAATATGCTTACCGAAATCTTCCCCAGCGTTATCGCCTTTCGCATCTGTAACTGAGTACTTCGTTGCTAATTTAACATCTTTAATTGCTAACGTGCCGCTGTTCTTTAATAAGAATTCTTTCTTAACAGAATCGCCTGGTTTAAGGTCCTTAATATCTACAATTGTTTGAGGGTCCAAAGTAAGATCTAATGTACCCGCTGCAAACGTATTGTTCGATACTTCTTTGTCACTAAAGTAAGCGAATGTTCCTCCACCGATTAAAGATAATCCCAATGCCGCTGAAGCGACTCCCATACCTAATTTTTTCTTTAAACTCACTGTAAATTCCCCCTAGCTATTTTTTTTTATTGTTATCTCTTAATGTAGGATAAGAGGTATAACCAATCGAACGCCTGTTATTTTTCTACGGCCAATGTATGTACAATACCCCTTGAATTTATCTGTTCTTTAAAAAGCTACCTATACGTTCATTATAAAGAACATATAGGTGTAATTGCAACTATAAAATAATATTAATTTTGAAACTATTCTCTATTCATCCTTAAAAAGACTTAATCCTTCCTATACTTCATTTGAATATACCTTTTATAAAAATAAAGCCCACACCCCACTAAACCAATTCCTATTAAAACCATACTGCTTTGTTGCACACCTGTACGTGGCAGCTGCCAGTTACTATTAGAATCTATGGATGCAGGAGGTTGCATTTGATTGCTTCCCGTTTCATTTTCTGTACCCGCACCATTTCCGTTTGGCTCTTCCGCATAAAAAAGAAATTTCACCATTGTTTGTAATCCTTGATACTCATTTCCTAACTCTTTAGGAACATGTATCGTATAGATAAGCTCGTCAGTTCTATCAACTGCTAATGTACGCTTTTCCATACTTTGAAGTTCTTTTAGACTTCCTTCGTACAGCACTCCTTGTTTATCTTTTACAGTGACCGTAAGAGCTTCATATAATTTCGTAGACCCCTCTGAAGCCTCGCTCTTTATACTATATGATAATTTCTTTGTTCCTTCATTACTAATACGTATACTTCGATTTGCCCAGTCTCCTGGCTTCATATTTAAAACATGAAATAGTACTTCTTTTGGCTCAAGGCTTATATCTATTTCTCGCCGCTCCTCTGCATACACTTGGTCAATATTTTTTGTAATACCAATGAAAACTACTAGAATCAGACATATACTCATGATAAATAACCACTTCTTATTCATGTACATCCCTCATATAACAAGAATTGGTATGAAAAAAAGGCAGGAAAAACCTACCTTTTTTCTATCAATCCTATTATTTTTCTGACCCTTCTGTTTGTTCTGCTTCAAATGTCCATTTCAACTCAAGTTTATCACCTTGGAATTGATTTTGATCTTGCTTATTATCTACAAATTCATATTGTACCCAAAGATAGTCGGAATCACCATGCTTCAAACCACCCTTTTCAGCAAACCAACCTGCAAAAATACTTTCTTCCACTGCATCTGGAGACATAGCTTTTAAATCAGCCAATGTCGTTGAGAAAATAGGCTCACTTAATTTATCCCAATTCCAGAAGAAATTCACACGGATATGCTTACCAAAGTCTTCTGAATTATCTCCTTTTGAATCTATTACATTATAATTAGTTAATAATTTCACAGTTTTTATATCTAATGAACCATTATTGACAAGCTTAAAGTCACGTGTCATTTTATCCCCTGGCTTAATATTATTAACATCAATAATCGTAGTTGGATCTACAGAAAGATCTAATGTACCTGCTGCAAATGTATTATTTGATACTTCCTTATCACTAAAGTATGCAAATGTTCCTCCACCAATTAAAGATAGTCCTAACGCAGCTGATGCAACACCCATTCCTAATTTTTTCTTAATTCCCATTCCGTATTCCCCCTGAACTTCATTTTTTTATGTTAACCTCTACATTTGTAGAAGGTATAACCCAAAAATCAGTGGTTTTCATGTACAGCGCTTGAATCTTGTTTCTGCACTTCTTCTTTATTCTCTTCAGGCTGTTGTAATACTGGATTGGTCTTTTTCGCTTATTGAGCTTGATTGACTTGTTCTTGTTTAGGGTTTGATGGTTGCTTTATTTCTTCTTGTTTATTTGATTTTTTTTGCTCAGAAGAAGGTACAACTTGTTCTTGTTTTGATGGTTGTTTTATTTCTTCCTGGCTGTTTGACTCTTTTTGCTCAGAAGAAGGTACGACTTGTTCTTGTTTAGGGTTTGATGGTTGCTTTATTTCTTCCTGGCTGTTTGACTCTTTTTGCTCAGAAGAAGGTACGACTTGTTCTTGCTCTGTTTTTCCAGACGTGTTATTAACCTGTTGCGCTTTTTTCTCTTCTATTTTCTTTTGTAGGGTTAGAATAAATTCTTCCATTTTTTGTACTGATATTTTCTTATCAACATTATCCTTAATACTCCCTACTTTAGTAAAACTCGCTTGTACATATTGAAGCACTTGCTTACTTGAATCGCTATTATTTACTCTTACATTTTCTACTGATTGCTTATAATAATCTTCTATTTCTGTATATATGTGTTGCAAGGCTTCACGTTCCACTTTCACTTTTTCAAACTGTTCTCTCCATTGCTGCGCTTTTTGTTCGAGTACTTCTACAGAATCAGCTTGTGTTTCCTGATTCATTCCTTCAGCTCCATTTAAAATCAAATTCTCATGCTGCTCTGCTTCTTTCACCAAAGTATCAATCGTTTTTGGAAATACAATTGCAGTTGAAACAGTAGAATGTATTTTTGTCTCATTTACAAAAGCAGCCTCTGTATACGTAACTACTTGTGATCCCATATAGAAAGCTATTGAACACATACATGGTAACATGAGTATTGTTTTTATTTTTTTTGATGATTTCATCATTCCAACCTCTCCCATTACTCGTATTCAATTCTCTATAAAGAACATAATTTCATTATATAGAATAAAATCCGAAAATGAAATAAAAAATATAGTATTTTTTTACATTTTTGTTACACATGACCTTTTCGCGTGGTAAAAAACCTAATTCCATCAATCTAATCTCTCGTATACATATCTCCGTATAATAGTTCGAAAATAATATATATAAATAGACTATCAATTTGATAGCCTATTTATATAATTATTTCTCTCTACCAACTGTTTGCTGTGCATCATTATTAACTAGTATTGAAGGTTTCCCCAATAATATCTTTATATTTATAATCTCTAAAATGGAGAAAATAACGGAATTATACAGATTGTCCTACATCTGCAGATTTCTTTTTCTTTTCGCTATCAATGCTACGGATTGCACTAAAAATAGAAATTGCAGAGTACCCAAGTAAACATATGCCTGGAATAATTAAAAGTAAGGCTGCTCCTGCTTTTGAATTCGCATAATTCAACAAATATCCCACATATGGAACTGTAATATTTCCATATTTCCCAATAACATTTTCTGCTAAGACTGGTTTTAAATCCGGGCCATTATTATTGTCACCTTTTGTTTCATACATTACTTTCCCATTTACGTTTTTCACATCAATAATACGGTGAGTTACAATTTTTTTATCGCTTTCTTTAAAAGTAATTACATCGTCTTTTTTATATTTAGATCCATCTTTCGTTGGTTCGATTGCAATAATTGATCYTGTTAAAAATGTTGGTTCCATCGATCCAGATAGTACTGTTTTAAATTGATATCCCATTACAGTCGGATCCCCGCCGCTTGCTTTTGATGAGATGACAATAAACGCTAAAAAAACCATTAACGCAAATAAAACAAATGAAATGACGTTACTCATAATCTTCCAAACTAGTTTCATCTGTATCTCCTCCTCTTTATTATGTATATGCACGTAAAAACTAGGATATCCTAAGATGTTCTTAAAAGAGAACCCAAATTAATACTATAATGAACGAATAAAAAACGCAATAAAAAATAGGCAATTGATCATTGCCTATTCCACTTCTGAAACTGCATTCTTTTTAGCTCGTCTTACCACATATAAACCAATTATTATTAAAGCAATAATTCCAGCTCCAATACTTACCATCAACCCAAAAGGATACGTAGGCTCAGCTGGCTTTATATTTTTTTTCGGCATTGCAAATGTAATATCTTCCTTAGACAGAACATTAATGCTTTCAATCATTTGATTGTTTTTTGTCACGTCTACTGTTCCAATTACATCCCCGCGATGAATCCCCTTTTGATATAGCTTTTCTTTATCAACCGGAGCCGTTCTAAAGACTGTTTTTACATTCTTTCCTTCGTCTTTCTTTAACATCAATTCTGCACTTTTTTCAAGTTCACAATCTATATTTTTATCTAAATATGTTGCTTTCTGATGCCAATTATTTTTATCTAAAACCATTTGCTTAGCAAATTGCGAGAAAGAATGATCTGCAATTTGACGCATATCTTCGTAAATCTCTGGTCTTTGTGACGCCATCACAACATTGACAATACAATTACCATCTTTCTCATTTAATAATACAAGTGTATTGCGTGCTTCATTTGTAAAACCTGTTTTTCCACCAATACTATATGAATTTTCGAAATAAGTAGCCTTATTAAAAATAGAAACCGTTTGTCTAGATGTTGTAACCGTTGTTCGTTTCGTATTCATAGCTTGTAAAATCTCAGGGTATTGTTGAACCCCTCTCGTGATCATTGCCATATCATATGCCGTCGTATAATGATTCGGATCATGTAAACCATTCGGCGTTACAAAATGACTATCCTTTGCTCCTAACTGCTTCGCTTTCTCGTTCATCATATTCGCAAAGTTTTCTATACTTCCACCAATACGTTCACCAATTGCATACGCAACATCATTTGCACTTAATACCATTAAAATTGTTAGTGCTGTATTACGATTGATTGTTTCACCTACCTGAAATTCAAGTTGATAATTACTCTTTTCCTGATCTAATGCAGGTTGTGAAAACGTAAATTGCTCCTCTGGCTTCGTATGCTCCATTAATAAAATAGCAGTCAATACTTTCGTCATACTTGCCGGAAATGCATGTTGATGTGCATTTTTGTCATACAAAACATCCCCTGTTTTTGCATCAATTGAAACTGCAAACTGCCCAAACACATTTGGACCCGGACCAGGTGCCGACACTGGTTCAGTTCCAGTTTCAGCGTACAATGTCATAGGCGTTAAAAAAAATAAACAAATCACCATAATGAAAACCGAAATCTTCTTACAATTTACCATATGACTCTCCCTTTTCTATTTTCTTTTACCTTATATACTAATTCTACCAATCCGACATTAAATTGGTATTTAAATGGAAAATTAATTACCATTTTTCACTATATCATAATTTTACAAGGAAAGACATAATCACACACATAAAAATAAGAAGGACTCATTCTTTCTTATCCTTCTCATCAGCCAATAAATCTATTAAATTATTCCCAGCTTCCTCTTCTGTAATCTCATCGGTCATGCCCATGAAGGACCAACCCTTTGAATCTATCCATTCAATAAACTCATCTAAAAACTCATCATGAGAGACATCAACATCAAGAATCGCACCATTTATTGAAATCGTTCTATTTCTAGATACACGCATCTTGAAAGATTTTCTTACCATTCTTATATACCTCTTTAATCTATAAAATATTTATAAATCTATTTTCTATCTCTGTTATACCCTATTTCCATGAAATTGTAAAAAGAAGATCCTACCAAAACAAATATAAATGGAATATTCATTTGCTATGTTGCTTCATATAATCCTCATAAATAGGTATTGCGCTAGCATCACCAGCATCAGCTTTCGCACTGTTAAAATTATTTCCTGCTTTCAATCCATTTTGTCCGATATCAAGATCATGTAAAATACGGTGAACATATACTAAAGCTGTTGTATCATGATTTTGAATTGAAATATGAAGTAATTTTCTAGCTCGGTCTAAATCTTCTTTATAAATTGCCTTTAGTCAACGAAGCAGCTTCTTTTAAAGTGGTATCAATTAACTTGAATCCCCATTCGTTCTCTTGCCAAGCTGGAGCATCCGGTCTTCTCAAGATTCTCATACCTTTCCCAACCTGTAATCGTATTTAAATCACTATGCATTTCTCTTATCTTCATTCCAATATCTTTTGATTTATCTACCTCTTCGATTTGCTCAGTCTTTTCAGCATTCATTTCTTTCTTATCTGCTTTATGAAACAACATAATGCCACCGCATATTAATCCAAATAAAACAAGGCCTCCAATAACAAAAGCAATTCCTTTTCCTATCCTTTTAAACAAAGTGACACACTCCTTCAAGTTATTTAGGTAACCTCCTAAATTATATCAATTTTAAATCGTATTATCTTATGAAATTAATATTCAACTTGATGAAAGGCGAAAAATCACTCTAGCTTCATGAGTGAGTAATCCCCTTACTATTTACTATTAAACTACATGTAAATGTGCTCGCAATAAATATAATCATGTCATTCTATCAGGTTCCATTTTAAAGATTATAGTAAAAACTATTGTAAGGTGTCACTTAATTTTGTATAATCAAACAGACAGAATTATCAGATATATAATTCATCACTTTTATCATGATCCCGTAGCTCAGCAGGGAGAGCGCCACCTTGACAGGGTGGAGGTCGCTGGTTCGAGACCAGTCGGGATCATAAAACTTAATAGTATCAAGGCTTGAGAGGGTATTCTCAAAAGCTAAAACTGTGGGGGTCTCCATCAGACACCACAAGTTAAAAGAGGACTACTTCTAGTCAGCTAATCAGCTGGCTCAGAGGTAGTCCTCTTTTTTTTGTTTCTATAAAACTGAGAAAGGATTGATAAGAAAATGCTACTTAAGTTTGCTATGAAGGATTTCAAGGAGGAAAAAGAGTTCGCTAATCTGTCTCCTCGTACAATTCAATCTTATATGGCTACTCTGTATGAGTTCCAAGCGTTCTGCTCTGAGCGTGAACTCATTGATACACGAGACATTAGAGAAGCCACTGTTAAGAGCTATCTCATGTATTGCCAAAAGACGAGAGGGAACAACGTAGTAACTAGAAATACGAAGCTTCACCACCTCAAGATTTTCTTTAACTACTTACAACATGAGGACGTTATCACTGAGAAAGAAAACCCTATTCGTAAAATGAAGTTGGCTAAAGAGGATATAAAAATTGAGGTCTTCCAAGATTACCACATTAAGCAAATGCTGAGTTACTACAGAAGGCTTAAAACACGTGATAAGAGTCTATACGCCTACAGAGATCACACTATTATTGTTTTCCTATTGGGTACTGGCTCAAGGCTTGGCGAGCTCATTAATATCCGTTGGAGTGAGCTTGACTTAGTAAACCAAACAGTAACTCTATTCGGTAAAGCTCGAAAGCAACAAACAGTTCCTCTTACAGACAAGCTTGTAAAAGAGCTGTGTGAGTACAAAGTGTTCATTGAACGTAAGCTGGGCAAGCTCCCAGAGTACGTATTTACTACACGAGAAGGGAAACAAATGAGTCCTAACTCAATTAAGCTCATGTTCAAGCGACTCAAAACAGTAATGAACTTTACTGACGTTCGCCTATCAGCTCATACTTTTCGTCACACCTTTGCGCATCGTTGCTTAATGGCTGGCATGGACGTTTTTACTCTCCAAAGAATGCTGAGACATAGCAATTTGAGAATGACTGAGAGGTACCTTGCTCTTTGGGGAACAGCCCTGAGAGAGCAAAATGATAAGTTTAATCCACTTAATTCACTTGAGATTTAAAACAAATAAAAAGAGTCCTGCTTGTAGTTTGGCGACCACACAGGACTCTTTTACAGCTACTAAAGAAACTCGAAGGAGCTCCCTTGTTTGCTATTATATCATGCTTATTGGTACTAGCTCAAGGGGTGTTCCTTCTATAAATATGGAGGGACTATATAATATGAAGGAACTAAGAAGCCACCAAGTATTTGATTCATTAGATCAGCTCAATGAGTTTACTAGTAAGGTACTATCTCAAGTGGAAATGAACGAGACAGATAGAAACGTATTTGTCATGCTGAGCAGGTACTCTGTAAAGGTACTGGGAGTATGCTGGCTCAAAGTGAACACGATAGCAGAAGCTCTGGAGGTTAGCTATAAGACAGTACAAAGAAGCCTAGCTCGTTTAGTAAAGAAGAACATAATCAAACGAGTGGAAACTATGAGGGCTGTCTCTGGGGGTTATGGTGCTTCCCTAACTGTTATGAGTCCTATCGGGCTGTCCTATCGTGAGGAAGCTGTAGAGCCTTGTGTAGGTAGGGTTCAAGATGAACCTGAGCAGGAAGAAACTATTCCTTTARAACAAAGACCTAAAAGAATACATATACGCACTAATGAGATGGATAGCTCATTTGCTGTAGCCTGTGGTGTCCCTTCTCAGTTTGCTAACTTGGTTAGTTCGTTTGTCCCTGCTCATAAGGTTGTAAGCCTGTGGAGGAAAGCTACAGTGATAAGAAAGAGATATGCTCCTCTGGTGGAGGACTGTGTAGGTGAAGCTGTACAAGCTATTAAGATTAGTGTTATGGCAGTTAAGCTAGGTAAGGTTAAAGATATTGGAGCGTATTACTGGGGAACCCTGAGCAGGATACTAGCTAGGGAACAAAGGAAGATATGCCTACCTCAGATTGTAAATATCTTTGACTAATCAGCACCACTCATGGGTATATACAGGAGTATATAGTTTCACCTAACAGGCATATGCTCGATAGCTGATACTATGCAGTTGTACGTGTGCTAGATAGGATGCTGGGGTGGCAACTGATTAGGAATATGCTTTATTGTGTGCTTGTTAGGGTACGTGTAGCTCGTCCTCGTGGTAACAAAAGAACAAAGACACACGAGTAAGGTTGATTAGTAAATCTATCTAGACCAATGTATAGGGAAATATTGACATATGCTTCTGGACAGGATAATCTAAGGAGGACTTTTTTTCACAAAAAGAACCCTTGGTTCATCTGTTCCCCAAACAGGTGAACCTCTTTTTTTGTTCCAATGAGGACGGACTGAAAAGTTTCCTCTACAGAAATTTTCTAAAAAAATTCCTACCTCGTTTTCCTTGTAGGGGTGGGTCGATGAGAAGGACTAGGGTGACTGTGGAGGGTAGCCTCAAGAGTATATCTAAGAAACACAATATAGTTCCTTGAAAGTATTAAATCTGTAAATGTCAACTACCGACACATCGCATAGGGGTATATATAATAATATTAGGGGGGAGGGATATAGCTGGAAGCTAGGAAGGAAAGCTGTGCATGGAAGCTACACAGTACACTCACAGAGCCTCCTAACAAGCTCACAGAGAAGTCCTAGTGCCTTATTAGTACAAACACATTAGAGTGCTTTATAGAGCCTTACAAGGCGTTCTCATTAGCATACTACATTAGTCCTTCTCATATGTATTACCTATGCAGTAGCATTGCATGTAGTAGCTAATAAGGTATGCATACTTAGTCCTGTCTCATTGCGTATCATATCCCTATGAGTACGGTACCTGTGCAGGTGTACTGCCTAGGCTACTGTGTAGGTGTATCTGTGTAGGGTGTACTGTATAGGGTAGATGTATAGGTGTACCTGTAGCAGTCCTACCTCAGGTGTATTTGTATCTTATATCACCTTGAGTATGGAACCTGTGTAGGCGTACCTAGTAAGGCTACCTGCCAAGTCCACTATCTATCTCTACCTTATGTGTACCCACGAGCAGGGTGCTCACTTGGTTAGTGTCCTTGTTTAGGTTCTATTTTAGTAGGAGACATAGTGTCGCTTACTAACTTTTCTTTTATTTCTTTTCCAAACTTAAATACATAACCGTCCTCAGTGTACAAATAAAAGAGCCACCTGTGTAGGTGACTCAATGGTTGCATCTATAAAGTATCTTCCTGCCCTGCCATCTGAGTAGGGAGATAACTTGCCATTCAACTTTAGTTGGACTCTTTAAGAGTTTTACTAACTCTTTTCCTTTTGTGGTTCTATTTTAGAAGGCGACAATATGCCGTCATCTAAGTTTGCGCTTATTAATCTCCTTATAAAGTTTGCCTTGACTGATACCAATCTGCGAGGTGATTTCCTTAACGGTATACTCCCCAGAGTCATACATCTTGAGTGCGGTAATTATCTTGTCACTGTCTAGTGCAGGACGTCCTAGCTTTACTCCTCTGCGTTTAGCAGAAGCTAACCCTTCCTTAACCCTATCCACTAACATATCCCTCTCAAGTTGCGCTATTACAGCTACCATACTAAGCATTGCTTTACCTGTAGAGGTGGTAGTATCAAAGTTCTCTTTCAGTGATATGAGATGGATACCCTCGTTAGTAAAGTGCTGGATTAGTTCTAAGATATCTAGTGTATTCCTACCTAGCCTGCTTATAGATTCTACTATGATGGTATCCCCCTTCCTAGCTACCTCCATTATCTTGTCTATCCCTTCTCGGTGCTTAGCAGTACCAGTGTACTTCTCAGTTATAAGTTTATCGTACCCTGCCACAGTTAAGGCGTGTACTTGTCTATCTAGGTTCTGCTGGTCAGTACTAACTCGTGCATATGCAATCCTCATTAGTTCATCCCCCTTTGTTTATCTTACACTTATTGTAACTGAGCAGGGTACTATATGTAAACCTTTTATGTAATATTATTTGTAACTATTTTGTGTAACATAGAAATCCCTTTGTAGAGCCTTCCTCATTAGGGATACTGTAAGTTACACAAACACTTGTTAAATGTAATCTTAGAGTTGGACTGTATGGTCACCGTTCTCAAGGTTATCACTCGTTGAGATTTTATGTTTATCTGTCTCAACATGGGAAGCTATGTAGTGTGTGTCCTAGTTAGGTTAACTGCCAAGCCACCTTCCTCAGGTATCCTTCATGTGGTAGTAAAGAAACAATGATACATGAGCAGGGACTAATGTAGTAACCTACATCAGCTACACTATTGAGGTCATTCCCTGTAGGGACATACAAGGAAGCTAAGTGGGCAAGTACCTTACTCACAAAAGTTATCATCCTTGTAGGGCGTCCTGTAGGGTTCACCTTCCTCGGCTTACGCCTTTAAGCTATGCTACATAGTCCCATCTCGGGGGTATCATGAGCAGGGTAGCTATATAAGCACTCGTTGTAACCACTATAGTTCTAATATGTATAAACTAAGAATCCACCTCATAGGGGTATGCGTTAAACAATTAGTAACCTACTCAGCTACCTACTCAGTTTATTCCTTCTCAGCTTACACCTAGCTAGCTCCCTCCTCAGTTTACACCTCTCAAGCTTCTCCTATATCATCCCCTCTACTTGTCCGTAAACGGACGTGTGAGCCTTCTCAGATACATCTTGCAAAGCTTACCCTCCTCAGTGGACAAATATAGGGGGTCAACATTAGTTCCATTTGTGAGTCTTTGTTTTATCTTTTCTCACAATCTTATTCTAATGAGCAACCTACTTTAGGTCACGTATCCGTTAACGGATTAGGAGTATCCACCGAGAACGACAAAGAGGTCACCTCCTTGGTAACCTCCTCAGCATTTCCCTATATTGTTTCAACCTTGCTATCTCTTCCTCTACAGCTTTCAATTCCTTATCTACTTCAAGTATGCCTACGATGTTTCCGCTAGGCAACTCAACTGTCATAACATCCCCTGTGAAGGCACACAAACCTCGTAGACGTACGTAAGGCTCTCCTAGGTAGTTATACTCCTCAATAGAGCTGACGACTATCTGAGTGCCATCTCGTAAGGGATACGGTAGCACCACCTGTCCAGTGACTACAGAGTTTACCTCTTTGGTTTTTTTCAATGATTTCCCTCCCTCAGTTGATGAATATAAAAACCTGAGGAGGTGAATCCTAGTGTAGGTTTCCTCCTCAGGTGGTTCTATTATTAGCGCAAACGTGGAAATACATGTCCTTGGTACTGCCCTTCTAATTCTATTCGTTGCTTTAAGGCTTGCTTAGTTCTCACAGGTAGATGAACATTGAACATTTCATACTCATCTTGTTTCAGTCTATATAAGCAATGCTCAACTTCATTGAGTCTCATCGGTAACCCTACATATTTTTCCCCTACGAATATACCTATCTGGGCTGTGTTACTAGCACCGTTTTCCTTCTCGTATTCCTTTCTGGTACGCTTATTTTCCCAACTTGGTATAATCTCATTTTTGTAGGAATGTATGATATCCTTGAAGAGCTGAATCTTGTCTAGCTTCTTCCAACAATTGTGCATTTCTCCCCAGCTACCCCTTTTAGTTGTCCCTCCTGTAGCTGTGACCCATACATTGTAACCACTCATACAGTCACCGACTATTTCAAACCCTGAAGCTTCACCCCAGTAGCCATCCTCCCAAGAAGTAACTTGTATGATGTCACCAACTGAGTAAGGCAAAGACTTCAAGAACTTCTCTCTTTCTTGTTTCTCTTTTTGTTTAGACCATAGCAGTTCCCTGTTTAGGATTCCCACTGGGGTGACAACAAATTCAAATACTGGCTTACCTATCTCAGTCCAGTAATCTACATAACTTGAATCCTTAGGGTTCTTGTAGCAAACCTCTACAATGATCTCGTAAGGATTCCCATTACATTCTATAGTTAGAACGATATCGGCAATGTATTTCCTATCAAGAAAGGATACTTCTTGTTTAGCGTCTATTATTTGGAACTCCTGAGTACCGTCTAATGTAGGTAACGTTATCTGTATCCATGTAGATATTTTATCCTTCCAATACTTATGAGTAAGGCTCTCACCAGTCCCTCCGCAATCATCTGTATTGAGGTGGAAGAAATGCTTCTTGATGATGTTACCTTGCTTAACCCTGAGAATGGACTCGCAATCTGAACAAAGATAGTCGATACCTTTCTCGGCTTCCTCTATAGATATAACCCTTTGCTTATAAATTGTGTAGGCATAATTCATAACCGTTTCCCCTTTTAGTTTAATAGTTTAGTTTTAACCTGCAATCATAATGCTAAATAAGAATACAAATGTGTAGAATACTCCTACCAAGCTAGTTCCTACAATAGCGGTCTTTACCCACTCTTTAAGTATCATTACCTTATCCCTCCTCAGAGGACTGTACAGAATAAACTAACTATGCTACTATCAGGGAGTCTGCACAGTACCCTGTGTAGTGTGATTCTTTTCCCCGCTCAGCTGTTACTTTGGTCGGTACTCTGAGCAGGGTTATTTGTGTTTAATCAGTTAGCTTCTTTCCGGCATACAATCGAGTTAGCATTCTATCAATCTTATCAGCTTTGCCTACTGTATGTATCTTGCTTAGCTGAGTGAAGGCTGTGTATAATCTCTTTGCGTCCTCGATGGTTTCCAGCTCATAGAAGTCTTGAATCTTACTATAAAACCTAAATTGCTTGTCCTGCAATTGCTCACCTCCTTAGGTGATAAGTCTATATTAGCAAATGAGTTTTAAAACCGTCAATACCTTTTTAAGTTTTCCTCAAAAATATTTCTTCTACGTACAGCTACTACCGATATATCTAAGTACCCCTATGCTAATAATCACCTAAGGGAGGGGTACCATGTAGGATGCTAGCTAAGTATATCTAATAAGTACGATACCGAGGTTGCACTTTTAAGCCGATTATCTTTTACTTCATGGGTATACACCCACTTAGTTTTACTGTAGAGCGTTCTGTGGAGTTTCAACCTCTAAACATACCACTTGTAGTGGTTACCCTCCACAGCAAAGCAATACATGTAGTAGTTATAAGGCTTACCTACCTCAGTACACACGAGAAGGCAAAAGAAAAGAGATAACCCTCAGTAGGCTACCTCTTCATTGCTTGCTTCCTTTTGTTTTCCTTGCTCAGTCCCTTCTCGGTCTTGGCTATCTTGCAAATAGCCTTATGAGAGCGGACTCTATATTTTAATTTTCCCCTAGGTCGAAAAGACTGTTAAGGTTTACGTGTTGGATTTCCCCTTTGCCTTGCTGTTGCTGTTTGAACTTACCGTTCAGTCCTAGAGATTCTGCATAGCGAATCATTTTAATTTCATAATCGTTCATCGCTTTGGTATCTCGTAGGAACTGAATAGAGTCCTGTCTAGCCGCTTTCAGCATATTCATAATATATCTATCTACCATAGTTAAGTTAAATAGGTCGGCTTCATAGTTACCTACAAAGTACTCTATGAGATGATTGTATAGCTCTACCTCTTCTAGCGTTAAGCTATTCTTAAATTCCTCCGAGTATATACCGTGAATTAAATTAGCTTTGGAGTGCAAATTAGCACGAGCCTTAGCTTTGCCTTCCTCAGAAGTCTGTCCTGCTGATTTACCTCCGTGAATATGGCAACGTCCATTAGTAGTTCCATCCTCTTTATAGTACGGCTTGTTAACGCATAACTTACCGCTACCCTTAATAGAACCACAAATGAGGTTGTCCTTTTTCATCTTAGCTTTAAACTTCTTGAGTGCTTCCTCGTTGTTGACTGAGGTAGCCAACTCCTCTTGTAGCGAATCGAGTCTAGCTCGTTCTTCTGGTGTTCTCTTCTTAGCCATAGTTATTACCTCCCTTTATTACCAGTTAAACTTCTCAGCGTGTGCTTTATAATAATCCTCTTCGGCTTTCTTTTTAGTTTCTTTCTCTTTTAGTGCTTTAAATTCTTCACTACGTTCTTCTTGTCTAGCCATCCTGCTAGATGTTTGCTCGCTAAGGCTCTTTAGCTCTTCCTCTAGTTTATTCATAAACTTAATTAACTCTCCGTTCTCCTTAGTGCCACTCTTTAAACTATTATCTGAAAATCTCACCATTTCTGTTTTCATATTATCTCCTCCTATAGTTTGTTCACTGAAACGCTCAAGAGTTTCTTCTGATTCAGGGGTGAGCTCCCAGAAAGAATCCTTCAATAAAACCTTCTTCTTCTTTAACATCTCATGTTGACTTACTATAAAGTATCCATCCTTCATAGTATCTCCTCCTTATTTCACTGGTGAGGAAGGACTAGACTAAGCTAATACCTTCATCCTCCACCTCGTTCATAAGCTCGATTAGTTCATCCTCGCTGTGTAACTCTTTGTAGGCATTCTCCCAAGCGTTCAAAGCTTTAAGAGTGTCACCTAACTCAGGTAACTCAGCTTGTCCACCCACAAAGCGTTCACTCGTGTAGTGGTAGTTCTGTAGTAGTTTAATGTAATCTTGTTTGTTCATAGTCTCTCCTCCGTAGTTACATAGTTTAGTTGTGTCCCTGCCTTTGGAGTCTCACCTAGGCAAGTATTTTGTAGAACCAATTCTTGAGTATGGAGCGCTTGATAGGTTTAATCCGACTCGTGTGAACTGCTACGCTCATCTCTACAAAGGCATCTGCACCGTACCTGTCTATGTAGTCACGTTCAAAAGCAAGAAGCCTTCTGAGTGTCCACCCCAACAAAGACTGGCTTTGTCTCCCTATACAAACGTCACTTGCGAGATGATACTCGTCCAGTAGTACCTTGTAATCCTCTCTCATGTTATCCATTCAATCTCCTCCCAAATAGTAATCTGCTAGCCACTCATTGAGTGTCCGCTCTCCTCGTTTCTTACAGATATCGTTTTCCATGGCAGTTAACTTGTCGAGTACATCTCTTAGTTCTTCTTGTGAGCTGGTGCTATTATAGTGGTCTAGCAGGCTATAATAATCATTCTTCATGTTCATCTTCCTTTCAGTTTCTTTGTTTAGGTTAGCCGAGGAAGGAAGCTCTCCATCCTGTTAAGAACTTCTGCAAGCTCACCTTCCTCAGTGCCACCGTTTAGTTTTATCGACCTAGATACTTATCAATAGCTTTCACTAATTCAGCGAACTCTTTGTCTACCTCAGTTTTCACTTCTTCCTCAGCTTCTCGTTTCATAGCAAGCTCTTCTGGGAAGTCATCCCAAGTCACATCTGTGTCAGTTCGACCTGTATATTTAATCCCAAGCTCTCTTTCTAGTACACTGTAGTCTGATCTATAGTCGTTTAGAGTGCTTTGTAAGCCACCCAAGTATCGAGCCAGCTTTCCTTCCTTGAGAGGCTGTTTAGTGTTTCCTGCGTCCTCATGAGCAAGCTCTAATAAGCGCGCTTTGCGTTCTTCCTGTGCAACCTCTTGCAATGTATTGTGAACTTCTGAAAGTTCCTCATTAGCTTTTGCCTTCTCAGCTTGAAACTTCTCAATACCTGCCTGTAGTTTCTCTACTGCCTTCTTGTTAGATGCTGACTCGTCCACTAATAAGTTTGCTTCTGCAATTGCTAATGCATTGTTAACCTGTGCGATTTTACTATCTAGGGTTGAAATCTTCCCTTGAAGTTCACCTTGCTTAACTTGTGCCTTCTCTTTAGAACCACCAAATAATTTAGTTAATAAGTTTGCCATTTTTGTTTCCTCCTGTGTTTTCGTTTTAGTTTTGTATGAGATAGGACTTCTTAGCGTCCTTTAAAGTTCACCAATACTCGTCCGGCTACATTAGTTTTTGCTGATACAACAATACCTAACTTGGATTCTGGCTTAGCAGGGTCAGCTAATTTGTAAGTACCATCTTTACCAGCTGAAAAAGCGTCTCCTGCGTTAACTACACCTGCAATAGGAACATAGACAAGCGAGCCAATGATAGCTACACTCACTACCTCTTTGCGGTCTCCTGAGAAGCCTACTAAGCCTACTGTATAAGGGTCTGGATTGCGGTAACCTATATTGCCTACTGTGCCAGCTGTAACTACTCCTAGTACCTTCTCAGAATTTGCTAATGCAGCTCCTACAGTCATATCCCCTTTAAGTTCAACTACATCTCCAGCGTAAAGCGTCTCCCCAACAGCTACCTTAAAAGTTAATTCAGAATCCTTTTGAATATGATATTCCACTTTGTTCTGCATTTTTGTTTCCTCCTAGTTTTCGTTTTAGTTTTTTATTATTAATTAACCCTTCACGAGGAAGGACTAGTTATCTAGTACCGAAAGTTGCTTAGTAAGCCACTCTCTGCCCTTCTCAGACCACTTCATCGTCATGCCAAATGTGTTAACTTCGTACTTAATGAATCCCTGCTCACGTAAGAACTTGTATTTCTCATTATGAACCCAGTTCTTTTTAGATGTCTTATAGATGATCCCTTTTCTTTTTAGCTCGCTGTGTAAGAACTGTGCTGACATGCCAAACACCTTAGCGATCTCTGTAGTCGTATAGAATCCCTCTGCTAGTAGAATCTTCTCAGCATATTCCACTTTAGGAGACTGCTCGGTGATTACCTTCTGAGCTTGGCTTAGTTGTTTTTGTTGCTCCTCAATGTTGACGAACAAGCCTTTGACTAGTGTTTGTTGTTCCTGAGGTAGCGCACCGAAATAGGTATTTACCATTAAGTCTGCGTTGGATACATAACCACCTGTTTTTCTAATCGTAGGTAGCACCTCGTCAAACACCCAGCTTTCAAACTTCTCAGCCGACTCTAAACGAGAACGAGCAATTAATCTGTATAGGTTTCCTTCACTGATGAACTTCTTATCAACTGTTTGATTCTTATGAGGGATAACCACTGGGCGAATCACCCACCCGTCCTCCTTGCAGTGTTGCTTAATAGCTTTGTGTGGGTCAGCATAACCTAAGATAATTGCCACCTCTGTAGATGCGAAGTAGGCTTTCCCTTCTACCTGTACGATAGCCACCTCACCAAATTCTCCATGATTGAATACCTGTAAGTTGTTTGTCATTTTGTTTTCCTCCCTCTTATTATTTCGATAGACTTCCCTACCCAGTCCACCCTACAAGCTCCACCTGTCTTAGCTGGTTTCAGCACTTATAGGACTGACTGAGGAGGGAAATCTTTTCCTCATTTAGCTGTTGCTTGTATTGACAATGTATGTTAGAATGTAATTATTGATAAGTCTGTACTATTTCTTGAAGTTAGCTGAAGAAAGCGAAGCTTCCTCAATGTTATCTAGAAGCTCCTCAAAAGTTATCCTCTTTGATTGTCTGCTAACTGCCTTAGGGTCTAAACAGATTGCATCCGTAACAGTCCTAACCTCTACTAATAATCTTGCTTGTGTTAGTTCCTTCATCAGCTTAACTACTGTAGGTCTTGATAAAATAAACGCTTCCTCAATGTGCTTTCTCTTTAAGAGAACAAGCTTACTAGTTTCCGGCTCATCTGGATTCTCAACAACTAGGTTCGTTGTCCAGCTCATATGAGAAAGTAACATTCCAAATAGTCCTAGAGCATTTAGCGAAACTGTTTTAGCTTTTTCCTGTAAGTGAGCTTTGAAGATTTTAACTACCTTGTAATCCTCTTTCAGTTTCTCACAAACATAAATTGCATTAGTCATATCTACATAAGTTGTTTTCCCTTCTGTTACTCGAATGATAACTCCATTAGCTTCTAATTCAGCAAGGATTCTATTTACTTGTGATTGAGATTTTCCTAAAGAGTCTTTCAAGTCTTTAACTGTTAAGCGTTGTCCGTCCTCGTTGAATAACTTCCCATCTTTGTTGACTCTCATGCAAGTTGCCAAGAATAGTAATACTCCATGTTGTTGTAAAGTTAAGCTCTCTCTGATTACTGTATAGTTATCTCTCTTTAACATTGTAAAATGTCTTCTATCCTTATCACTTAATTTAGCTAGGTACTTTGCCTGTGCTTCCTTCTGAGCTGGCGACTGTAAAGTGTATCCGTTCTCCATAAGTTCTTGACCTGTCATAGTTTGTAAGTTCATATTGTTTTCCTCCTTCTCCTTTTTAGCAAGATTACTTCTTCTTTTTGTTCTTGCTTCCCTTTGGTCTGCCTCGTTTCTTCTTTGGTTCATCTTCTAAGTTTAATTCTTGTAAGTCGTGTTTCTTTTTAGCTTTCCAATCTTGAGCTTTGTAGTTCTCCGTTAGAAAATCGCCGTATCCTTGGAAAGTTGCAACTCGTTCGATTCCCTTCTCGGTGCACCAATCTAAGTATTTTAACCATTGCTCATCAAAGAACTCCATGCTATCTCCTCCTCAGTTAAGTCCCATTGTTTTCTTTAACTCTATATAACTTCCAAAGTGTGACTCGATATGTCTGTGTAGGTGGTAATCATGTTCTTTGACAAATTCCTCATTTAACTTTTCTTTTCCGTGTTCGAATGAGATGAACCAAGCTAGATCAATAACTTCGCAAGCTAACATTTGCATCATTCTCCTTCCTCATTAGAACCAATTTTAAATACTTCATGAGCAGGAACATTCAAAGCTTTAGCTATTCTAGTTATCGTACTCATACGAGCCGACTTTCTGCGCTTAACTCTATCCAGCGCTTGATAGTGATGCCCTGTTAGAGTAGCTAAGTAGTTGCTTTTTACACCGTAATGCTCGCAAACTTTATTCAAATCAAAATAAGTCTTCATTGTTAGCAACCTCCTGTTTCAGATTTTATATAGTTAGAAACTTTATAGTTTCATTTGTTGTAAAAAAAAGATACCTACCAGGTTGTGAGCCTAGCAGGTATACCAAATATTATTAAGGTTCGCCTTAACAAAATATCTAAACGGGGATGAAGAGTGACAAGCTCTTTCGTTAGTACTCAATAGGATAAAAGAAGGAGAAGGAGAAAAACCTATTGAGCGCTAACGGAAAAGGTTGTCCTATGTAATTGTCCTTCTATATCATATATAGCTTTTTGGTTACATTCATAGTAATTATAGGAAAAGCGTTGCATAGTATCGCTATTCAGAAAAAAACTTGTAGATTACCTTTTAATCCATCTAGCTTACCCTCAATACATATATCACTTCTTGATTACAGTTTTAGATAATTTCTGAGAAAAAACTTAAATTATTTTTCCTTCTCTGTTATCCCTTCTATATCATATATCACTTTTGTGTTGTGATTTTGGTAGTTTTCAGCTCTATCTAGTAGACTAATTAGTCACTTTTGTAAACTTTTTTATTATCCCCTTCATATCATATATCACTTCTTGGTAAGCGTTTTTGCCCTGCTCAGGAAAACTTTTAGATTTATTTTTCAGTCCGCTCTCATCGGTTCTTTTTTCTTTTGTTCGATGAGCAGGAACCCACCTAGCTATTCTCTAGACGAGTCCTGCTAACCRATCAACGCTAGCATTCATCCAACTATTCAGCTCACCTGCTAAGTCTCGAATGAACTCTAACCCAGTAGTATTGTAGATTAGGACAACCGTCAGCAGACCTAGTAAGATACCAAACAAGAAGCCAGCATAGTAATAGATTTCTTTCAAGGTAATCACCTCCACAAATTGTTGCCTTAGGGCAAACTATATCGTACTTTTAATTTCAACACGTTCAAATGTCCCCTATTAGCTATTTCAGAACGTTCAAATGTCCCCTATTAGTCGGATAACTATATTAGAATTATTGAATATTTGTAAAAAAAATGCGTCGATTCCACCTAAAAGTGTAAAAAAAATGCGTCGATTATTTTAGCACAAACGTGACAACCATGCAGGTTGAAGGCTGTTTTCGCAAATATTTCTTCTTTATTCTTATAGACTTACCTACCTCGTTTTCCTCTTAGTTGTCCCTAGGCTGAAAGCCGTAGTTAACACTAAATGAGTCCGTCCTCACAAAACAAAATAACAAAAGACTTGTGAGAAGGAACCAAAAAAGGAATCACCTACAAATTCACCTGTCTCATAATGAGAAAGCAAAGCCTTGTAAACAATTCCTTTTTATCTATCCATCTCGTAAGTATGTTTTATTTCTTTTCTTACGTATGGTACTAATTAGCTCATCCTACTTAGTGGACTACTTAGGGTATGCACATTAAACACACCCTTTGGAGGATAAGCTACTGAGTTTCCCTTCTCGTGTAGACAGTATAACTTCGTCAGACTGCTAAATTTGTACTCTTGACAAGCTTTAAAATGTGGTATCCTATCTATAGGTGTTACGAATAAGGATTCTCTAATTAGCTTCCTACCTCAAGAAAAAGAAAAAAACAAATACCCTTGAGATAGGTACTAATAAGAAAACCTAAAGAGGTATTACTCTTAAGGATTACCTGTCTCATGTAATAGAGAAGGATAAGACCTTAAGAGTAATACCTCTTTAGTTATAATCTTGTAAGTATGTTTTATTTCTTTTCTTACAATCTTTAATCTTATTAGTTATCCTATATAGGTAAACCTAATAAGTTAAACACATAAGAAAAGATAAATACAAATACTTATGAGATAGGACTTATTAGTAATACCTTATTAGTACTTCTCTTTAGTCATTACCTATCTCAGTAATGAGAAGGATACTAAAGAGTAATAACTAATAAGGTATTACTTAAGAGAATGTTTTATTTCTTTTCTCTTAAGTTCTTACTAATTAGAGAACCTAATAAGTAATACCTAATAAGTAATACCTAATAAGTAATACCTAATAAGTAATACCTAATAAGTAATAGCTCTCTAGTACTAAAGAGCTTTAAACTATGTAGTAGCAAGCGGTTAAGGGGTAACCTGAGGAGGCTCTACATAGTATATATCACAAAAGAATAAGCTTGTATGGCGAAACCACGAAGGTGCCTTGAAGCCTTGATACTACTGAGCTGGGACTACTTCGGATACCGAAAATCTATCCTAACATGTCTGAATTAGTACCCAACATGTTTAAATACGACACTGAAATACATAGCACTTTATGGTGAAACCTTGAAAGTTTATGGTGGAGTTGTCCTTACTCGGTGAACTGTAGAGGATGCACAGGAAGACTTCTAGGAGTTGATAGCTTAGTAGGTAATCTATTAGTATATCTTATCGGTAAAAACTCTTACAGAGGACTACAGAGGGCTTAAAATGGATACTGTGTAGTTTACCCTCCTCTGGGTAACAAAAGGTGGAAAGAAGATAGCAGAACACTTTAGGTTGAATTTCAACCCAAAGAAAATTGAAACTAAAATAGGACAGGGTCAAGATGACCACTTACTCGTGTAGAACCTAAATTAGGGATATCGCAAAGTATACTGAGCTGGGACTCATGAGGTGAAACTAGGAAGTGTACGGTGGAGTGTCCTACTCAGGGGTCGGTATTAGTGGACACCCTTGGAGGAGTCCTCAAAATTGAGGTATGACTTGTTAGGATGTGCAAGAGAAAAGAAAGACGATGAACCCTTGAGATGGGACTCTGAAGGCGAATACTGTTCGTGTTTCCAGCTCATCGGGCTAGATTCAATATAGGTCGTAATACTATTAAGTGTTACCTGATACACCTATTAAGTGTACCAGCTCCACACAATACGGGGATGCTCGTTAGGTGGATTGCTTTTAATCTCTCTAAGAGAGCTCCTTAAAGGAGTTATCTAGAGTGTATCTCGTTAACTTCCTCCTTTAAGGTGGAATCTAACAAGCTGACCTCCCAATTTGGGAACTCGGGTAGTCGCTAATACCGACACCCTTTACCGTTAATAATCTTAACAGGCTTGAATCTGAGCTGGTTAAAACCGTCTAATTGACGGATATACGACAATGAAAGGTAAAGATTTAGTCCTCTTGTTTTTAAAGAGGACTAAAATAGAGAACAAAAGAGGGTATATGCTAGTGGATGGAATTATAAAAGGTAAAGAAATAAAGGAAACTTTAGAACAGCACCAAGATGATACCGTTCTAAATATAATTCCTAAACAAAGATTTAGTATTCCAGTTTAATTGGGGAACTAAAACAGGAAAAGAAGTGGCAGATTCTTATAGGGTCAAAACGACTCCGTAAGAAGATTGAAACTTTAACAGGAAAAGATTTAGTAGGACGGTTAAAGAATCCTACTAAAATAGAACAAATGAAGGGTTACTTTATGTTAGATGGAAACAAGATGGATACACAGTAAAAGATGGCAAGGAAATAAGAGAAACTTTAGAAGGTTGCAACTTACAACTATCTAAAATAGAACCTAAAAAGGGGAAATAAAAATGACAAACTTAAAAGTGACTATTGAGGTAATTGAGAACAAAGGAGACCGCGACAACTTAGTTGAACGTGTAGAGGTGCTAGAGAGAGTTAAAGAATTATTGCTGTTACCTAATATGGAAATGGCAACTGCCAATCAAGTTTCTGAGTTTTATGGAGTGCAAAAGAATAATTTAGACCAATTAATATCAGACCATAAAGACGAACTAATAAATGATGGATATGTAGTTTATAAGGGTGACAACCTAAAGAGTTTAAAAGGTGACTTAGCAAAACTAAGTAAGCTAGAATTGTTTGGGATTAGCAAATTCACACCAGCGATTGCCCTCTTCCCTAAACGAGCAATCCTACGAGTTGGGATGTTACTACGTGACTCAGAAGTCGCCAAAGAGGTTCGCACTCAATTATTAAACATTGAAGAACATTCTACACAAGAAGTCAAAACTCAAGAGATTGACAAAGAAATGACACTTGAGATGAACATTGGTCGTGCAATCTCAAAGGGTGACTATGTAGCGGTACTCAGTGAGGTAGGACTCACCAGAACGTTCATAAGCGCTTCTAACGAGCTTTCCCTACTCAGGTGACCTATTAGTCTACTTCAATAACATAAGCTCTATATGAGCCAATTAGACGCCTTAGAATGTATACTGTAGAGGATAACCTATATAGGAAACCACGTAAGAAAAGAAATAAAAATGACAAACTTAACAGTATTAAACGGTGGACAAGCTAATGAGGAGTTATACCTAACTAGTATCGAGGTAGCGGAGATGACTGGTAAGATGCACAAGAACTTAATTAGAGATATTAGCAACTATATAGAGGTTTTATCACTCAGCTCAACTTTGAGCCCAGCTAATTTCTTTATAGAAAGCACATACAAAGATGCTAGCGGAAAAGAAAATAGAAGTTACCTTCTAACTCGTAAGGGTTGTGATATGGTAGCTAACAAGATGATAGGTGAGAAGGTGAAAATTCATACCACTATAAACAATACTTATGGTGCTTATAACTGGTTCCTAACAGGAGATGCTATCCCGTACAATATACAGGTCAGGTCAGAATCCTTCAGGGAGAAATTCTCCCCAAAGAAAATTGAAACTTAGAGAGCGACTTTAAGTCGCTACCTCATGTAGAACCTTAATTAGTGGTATCGCAAAGTATGTATAGGCTATAGAACTTAACGCAATTTTACGTTCAGCTAAATCCTTTAAAGGTCAAAAATGACCTCAAGAAGATTGAAACTAGAAAAGGAGATCACCAGTTTGGCAACCTCCTTAGATTCTTCTTTCTCAGTCAATTAAATTTAAAACACTGAGAACGGAAACCACTGTAGCTATGCTAGACAGGTTTATCTATCTCGGTGGCGAGTGAGTATACTGTCTAGTAACCTAATTAGTTACCATCTCAAGAGTGTTTTTATATCTTTTCACTTGAGGACAGACCTAAATAGAAATTCTAATTAGTATCCCTACAAAGAACATACCTCACTCAGAATACCCTTGTCAAGTTAAACTTTTGTTACATTTAAAACTGACTATTTTATACTGCTTATAAGGGTTGCAAACTTGATAGCACTAGCCATCATAGTTACTGTCATAGTTCCATCCTTCTCAAGGTACTTGTCGTACTTTCTGGCTTTCTCAACTAGGTGACGGTTTTTGTAATTCTCTAGCTCTTTCATTGCAGTTACAATCTCTATAATGTCCCCACTCGAGACTGCTTTACCTACTTTCATTTGTAATTCCATCTCGTGGTCAATCTCATATGTTTTAACTTCTTCTGTGGAATGTTCTTCTATATTTAGCAACTGAGTTCGGACTTCCTTGGCAACTTCTGAGTTACGTAGTAGCATCCCAACTCGTAGGATAGCTCGTTTAGGGAAAAGGTCATTGTTAGAGTAGGTTACTTTTAGCCCATCAACCAAAAAGTGTCCTTGTTTAGGTTCTATTTTAGAAGGATTGGTTTTCAATCCCTCTAAAGTTTTTCTTATTTCTTTTCCTTTTATTGATATACACCCATCAATTTCGAATTCATCTTGGTGATAATTCACTAAACTYCTTACAGTCTTTAAAGGAACATTGTAAAAATCTGCTACTTGTTGAGTTGTTGCCTTTTCCATTCCCGGCAATAATAATAACTCCTTAACTCTCTCTAGTACCTCTACACGTTCAACTAAGTTGTCACGGTCTCCCTTATTCTCGATTACCTCAATAGTCACTTTTAAGTTTGTCATTTTTATTTCCCCTTTTTAGGTTCTATTTATTTGGCTTATCAACTTCACATACTAAGCCACGCCTTGTGTGTTCCTATATACAAACACCCACGAGATGGATACTTGAGAGCATCACCTCAAAAGTATTTCTGTGGGGGTTGTAGCAAAAAGTACTTGACCAATGAATATAACTCCTTTAGTATTTTCCGTAAGAAACTCTAACTGAAGTAGTTCTCAATGAGGATAATAACTTGAGAGCCTTGATACATATAAGTTTACTAATCCCAAACCTCTACAGTTCACCGAAAGGTTCCCTTGACAGGGTGGAGGTCGCTGGTTCGAGACCAGTCGGGATCATAAAGTGAAACTTTAATCAGTGGGGGTTTTCTTCATCCCCCACTGATTATTAGTTGAACCAATCGGGCTTTTACGGACAGTTGATCCCCCACCTATCTTCCTCGTTTCTCTCTGAATCTTGAGGTGGGGGTCTTACTGCCCGTTAATGCGGGATAAAAT
>NZ_JBFTMC010000041.1:0-54565 GCF_056396765.1 Bacillus sp. 05T22 | reverse complement strand
GTTTCATTCGCAAACTTCTCTTCAATCGGAATTATCGCCGGTGCTGTTAAAAGTTTGAATGAAAAACAAGGGAATGTAGTAGCAAGATTTGGTTTGAAATTACTCTTTGGTGCAACTTTAGTAAGCTTTTTATCAGCAACAATAGTTGGTTTAATATATTAAGAATTTAAGAGCTAGACGAATAAAAAATAAAAAGGATTGGTGATTCAGATGAGAATGGTAGATATTATTGCGAAAAAACGTGATGGTAAAGAATTAACAACAGAGGAGATTCAATTCTTTATCAAAGGGTATACAGATGGATCAATACCTGATTACCAAGTAAGTGCACTGGCAATGGCTATCTTTTTCAAAGACATGTCTGACCGTGAACGTGCCGATTTAACGATGGCTATGGTGCATTCTGGAGAAACAATTGATTTATCTGAGATTGAAGGAGTTAAAGTAGATAAACATTCAACTGGCGGTGTTGGTGATACAACAACATTAGTGTTAGGACCATTAGTAGCTGCTTTAGATGTACCAGTTGCAAAAATGTCTGGTCGTGGTTTAGGTCATACAGGTGGTACGATCGATAAATTAGAAGCGGTAGAAGGCTTCCATGTTGAAATTACGAAAGAGCAGTTCATTGAATTAGTGAATCGTGATAAGGTTGCGGTTATTGGACAAACAGGAAATTTAACACCTGCTGATAAAAAAATATATGCACTACGTGATGTTACGGGAACAGTAAATTCAATTCCGTTAATCGCAAGTTCGATTATGAGTAAAAAAATTGCAGCTGGTGCTGATGCAATTGTTCTTGATGTTAAGACAGGTGCTGGTGCATTCATGAAAACAGAAGAGGATGCGAAAGAATTAGCACACGCAATGGTACGAATCGGAAATAATGTTGGACGTCAAACGATGGCTGTTATTTCAGACATGTCACAACCTCTTGGTTTTGCAATTGGTAATGCTCTTGAAGTACAAGAAGCGATTGATACATTAAAAGGGGAAGGTCCAGAAGATTTAACGGAATTAGTACTTGTATTAGGTAGTCAAATGGTTGTACTTGGGAAAAAAGCGAATACGTTAGAAGAAGCACGTGAAATGCTAAAAGAAGTTATGAAAAATGGAAAAGCAATTGAGAAGTTTAAGGAGTTCTTGAGTAATCAAGGTGGAGATAGCTCAATTGTAGATCATCCAGAAAAGTTACCACAAGCTAAATATGTAATTGATGTACCTGCTAAAACTTCAGGTGTAGTCTCTAACATTGTGGCAGATGAAATAGGTATTGCTGCCATGCTTCTAGGGGCAGGTCGTGCAACAAAAGAAGATGAAATTGATTTAGCAGTTGGTTTAATGCTACGTAAAAAAGTTGGTGAAGCTGTAAAAGAAGGGGAACCACTTGTTACGATTTACGCGAATCGTGAAAACGTGGAAGATGTAAAAGCTAAAATTTATGAAAACATTTCTGTATCAGAAAAAGCTGAAACTCCTAACTTAATTCATACAATTATAACTGATTAATGATTCGTAGAATGGAATTTACTTTGAGGAGGAAATAATATGGATAAAAAAAGATATATTGAAGAAGCGACAAAAATGTTAGAAAAAGCTTATATTCCGTATTCTAAATTCCCAGTTGGCGCAGCGCTAGTTACGAAAGAAGGTAAAATCTATACAGGTTGTAATATAGAGAATGCTTCTTACGGTTTATGTAATTGTGCTGAGAGAACAGCTATATTTAAAGCAGTATCAGAAGGGGAACGTGATTTTAGTTATTTAGTAATTACAGGTAAAACAGATGGGCCTATTTCACCATGCGGAGCTTGTAGACAAGTCATTGCTGAGTTTTGTAAGCCTAAAATGCCAGTTTTATTAACAAATCAAAAAGGCGATGAAAAAGAAGTAACGGTTGAACAATTGTTGCCAGGTGCTTTTTCGATAGAGGATTTAATCTAATTTCAAATGAATATACGAAAGAAGCTGTCCTAAAAATATGTTGGGAGAGCTTCTTTTTTTGTGAAGAATATATTTTTATTAACCATTGGAATTCTGTTCATGAAAGACATTTTTCTATTTGAATGAGAATTTGCTGGGGTGATCGAACGTTTTGCAGGATTACTCTTTCTGTCTGCTTCTTATCTAGTTCAACCTCGTAAACTGTCCACAAGGTTAGGGGAAGTTCGCCTTAATGTATTGTACATCTATAAAGAGTTTCGTACTAAACGAGGGGGGCCACGAATAGGTTGGTAGAAGAGTAGAAGGAAGGGAGGGAGGTCTAAAATGAAACCGTATCACATCATTGGAAAAAGTATTAAACGAAAAGAAGGTGCGGACAAAGTAACGGGAAGAGCAAAATATGTAGATGACGAGATTGAGATAGGTACTTTATACGCAAAACTCTTAACGAGTGTGTATGCGCATGCTGTTATTGAAAGTATTGATATAAGGAGAGCTGAGGAAATCCCTGGTGTTCATGCTGTGATAACAGGAGCAGATTATCCTATTCTTGTCGGTTCTAGTATTGTAGATCGTCCCCCGTTAGCCTATGAAAAAGTTCGGTATTTTGGTGAGCCTATTGCACTTATCGTAGCGGATAGCGAAGCGATTGCTAAACATGCATCAGCGCAAATACGTGTTACATATAAGAAACTCCCTGTGGTTCATGCCCCGCTACAAGCCTATTTAGAAAGAGATATACTCGTACATGAAAACGTAGAGCAATATGAATTAGAAGAAGAAGTATACCCAGAAGCACATACAAACATTGCAAATAGAACAAAAATTCGTAAGGGAGATATTCGAGAAAGGTTTGCAAATAGTGAAGTTGTTGTAGAGGAAACGTTTTCTTTTCGGCAATCTGATCATACTGCAATAGAGACGCGATGTGCGAAAGCAGAAATTAAGCCAAATGGAGAGGTTATTATTCATTCTACTTCGCAAGCCCCTTTTGAAATTAAAAGATTGCTTAGTAAGGCGTTTCAAATTGCTGAAGAAAAAATAATTGTACATGTGCCTTTAGTTGGAGGGGCGTATGGTGGAAAAACAACGGTACAACTTGAGTATTTAGTATATCTTGCTTCTAAAGCAGTGGGGGGGAGGCGTGTTACCCTTCGGAATAGTAGAGAAGAAGATTTTGTAACATCGCCTGTTCATATTGGTTTACAAGCAAAAGTAAAGCTTGGATGTACAAAGAATGGGAAATTGCAAGCTGCCGAGATTTTATATTTATTTGATGGCGGTGCATATGCTGATCGGGCAGTGACCATGAGTAAAGCGGCCGGATTAGACTGTACAGGTCCATACTCAATTCAGCATGTATCGTGTGATTCGCTTTGTATGTACACGAATCATCCATATGCGACATCGTTTCGTGGATTTAGTCATGCCGAGTATACATTTGTAATTGAAAGAATGATAGATATATTGGCAAATAAAGTAAATATATGTCCGCTTGAGTTTCGTATGAAAAATAGAATTGAGCGAGGAGATACAACACCAACACAAGTATTAGTCACAAAAAGTAATACTGGGGATATTCGGGCGTGTTTACAAAAGTTAAAATCGCTTATTAGTTGGGAAGAAGGGAATCGTATTGTTTTACCAAATGGGAGGATACGGGCAAAAGGAATTAGTTGCTTTTGGAAAAATTCGACTACACCAAATAATGCTGGAGCGGGTGCGACTATAACCTTTAATGGTGATGGGAGTGTAAATGTCAATTGTGGTGCAGTGGAAATTGGACAAGGAACGAAAACAACTTTAACACAAATGGTTGCAGAAAAAATGAATATGAATGTTAAAGATGTATCTATTATGATGGAAGTCAATACACAAATAGCGCCAAAACATTGGAAAACAGCTGCCAGTCGGACGACACACCTTGTTGGAAATGCAGTTGTAAAAGCGACGGAAGATGTAATGAAGCAGTTACTAGATACGACGGCTAATGTACTTGGAATATCAGCAGGTGAATTAACAATTGCAAACAAGACTGTATATGTAAAAACAAATCCAGATATTTACGTACCATTTTCAAAAATTGTTTTTGGATATGTTGATTCGAGTGGGAATGTAGCAGGGGCGCAAATAATCGGAAGAGGTACATATATCTTTGAAGGAATAACAAAGATTGACTATGAAACAGGAAAAGGACAACAAGGACCAGAGTGGGGAGTGGGAGCACAGGCAATAGAGGTTGAACTTGATCCACAATTATATACGTATAAATTAATTAAAGCAGTAACGGTTGTAGATGCAGGAAGGATTTTAAATAGAAAGGGAGCAGAAACACAAATTATAGGGGCTATGAGTATGGGATTAAGTTTTGCGACGAGAGAAACATTTCACTATGACTTGTATGGGAGAGTTCTTAATAATCAGTTTCGTTCTTATAAAGTGATGCATTATGGGCAACATCCAAAATATATCGCTGAATTTGTGGAAGTACCGCATGATCAAGCTGCATTTGGATCAAGAGGGCTTGGTGAGCATGGAATTATCGGTATGCCCGCTGCTTTAGCGAATGCGTTATCTATTGCAGCTAGTATTTCACTTCGTCAATTACCTATTAATCCTGAATTGATTTGGAAAGTAAAACAAGCGGAGGAGAATGGTGTATATGATACCATTTGACTTTGAATATTATCGTCCGAATTGTATCGAAGAAGCAATCCGATTATTTCATCAGCTGGATAAAGAGGGGAAAAGGCCCATTTATTATGGGGGAGGCACTGAAATTATTACAATGGGGCGTCTGCAGCAAATGATTACGAATGCGGTCATTGATTTGAAAGATATTCCCGAATGTAACATTTGTGAATGGAATGACCAAAAGCTTATTCTTGGAGCTACATTAACATTAACAAAAGTTCAAGAGGAAAAAGTATTCCCTCTTCTTGGAGAAACTGCCGGAAGAGCTGCAGATCACACAGCAAGAAATAAAATTACGCTTGGTGGTAATATTGCAGGGAAAATTATTTATAGAGAAGCAGTGCTCCCTTTTTTACTAGCTGATAGCACATTTGTTATTGCAGGAAAAGAAGGTATAAAGTATATCAAGTCACAGCAAGCGTTTATTGAGAAGTTACAATTGCAAAAAGGTGAGTTTCTTATACAAATTATCACCAATCAAAAATATATAGAATCTCCTTATTACAGTGTAAAAAAAAGGCAATTAGAGAAAATCGATTACCCACTTGTAACGGTTGCTGCACTCAAAAGTGATGATACCATTCGAATCGCATTTAGTGGATTGTGCGCATTTCCATTTCGGTCGCTCGCGGTAGAATCGGTGTTAAACGATGGAAGTATACCAGTCAAGAAGAGAATTGAGCACGCCCTTTTTCATATTCCTGCACTTATATTGGATGATATACGAGGTTCGCGTGAGTATCGTAAGTTTGTTTTGAAACATGTGCTTTATGATGTATTAATAAAGTTTGAAGAGGTGAGGGGATAATGGGAAAGGGGCAATTAAGTCTTCATGTGAACGGCGAGGACAGAGAGGTCGTTGTTAGAATGGGGGATACGCTATTATATACATTACGACATCGACTTGGTCTAACAGGAGCCAAGCCAGGATGTGAAAATGGTGATTGCGGTGCTTGTACCGTTCTTGTTGAAGGGATACCTATTAAGTCTTGTATTATATTAGCAGTAGAAGCAATTGGTAAGCAGATTATAACAGTGGAAGGTTTACAAGAAACTCCTATTCAGAAAGCTTTTGAAGACAAATGGGCTTTTCAGTGTGGGTATTGTACGCCTGGGTTTATTATAAATTGTCATGCGCTTGTTACACAAAAAATGGATGTGGATGATTTAGTTATTGAAGAATGGTTAAGTTCTAATATTTGTCGGTGCACAAGTTATCAAGAGATTGAAGAAGCTGTGAAATCTATCTTGCAAAAGCAACGGGAGAATCAATAATGACTTCTGTTCATACTGTACTAGAAGCACTACTATCGTGTGAACAACGGTGTGCCTTAGCAACTATTATCCATGTGGAAGGTTCTGCATATTGTAAAGAAGGAACTATCATGCTTTTTTGTGAAGATGGAACAAAAGTCGGAATGTTAAGTGCAGGTTGTTTAGAAGAAGAGGTTTCTATTTATGCAGCCGAAGTAATGGAGAATCAAACATGGTCTATTCATCAATTTAATACGAGGGCAGAAGATGATTTATCTTGGGGAATGGGATGTAATGGTATCATTCATATATTAGTCGAGTATATAGATGAGGAGTACAAAGTTTTTTTGCAAACACTATATGAATATCTTAAGAAGGGTATTTCAGTTCGGATGATAAAAAATATTTCTTTAATACAAACATTATTTATTAGTGAGAATGGTGATACGTTTGGGAATGAAGAGGATTTGTTTCCAACTCTTTCCTTACATGGTTTACACGGTAAATGGTTTTATCAACACTTTACACCAAGGCCAAGACTTTTTAYTTTTGGAGCGGGAGAGGATGCAACACCGCTTGTTCGGTTTGCAAAAGAAGTAAACTTTTTTGTAACAGTTTGTGATTGGCGTGAATCGTTATGTAATTCTTCACATTTTCCGAGTGCAGATGTTTGTATGAATGGTTTTCCAAAAGAGATTGTACCACAACTTCTATTAAGAGAAGAAGATTTTGTTGTGATTATGACTCATCACTTTCAACGCGATCAGCAGTTGGTTGAACTTTTATTGGAACAATGTGTTCGCTATATCGGTATTTTAGGTCCACGTCACCGCACTGCTCGTCTGTTAGAAGGAAAGGCGATACCTAAAAATGTTCATTCTCCGGTAGGGCTTGCAATTGGGGGAAAAGGGCCAACTGAAATAGCGATTAGTATAATAGCTGAAATCATCCAAGAATTAAGGGGGAAGTAAAATAAAGATTGCAGGGATATATTTAGCTGCTGGAAACAGTCGGAGGATGGGACCCGGAATACACAAGCTGCACCTTCCATTACAAGGGGAGCCACTTGGGAATTTAGCGTTACAAGCAGCAATTTCTTCAAGGCTCTCACATATTATTGTTGTTACGAATGAGCCTGCTTGGATGTTAAAAAGAATGCACCGTGAAAATGTGCACATTCTTTCTTGTCCAAATGCTTGTAGAGGACAGTCGTACTCTCTTCAATGCGGCATTGAGAAGGCGAAACGAATGAATGTAGATGGAGTGATGGTCCTTCTGGCTGATCAACCATTTGTGACAGCTGAATTTATTAATAAGATAATAGGTTGCTATGAGCAAAATAAAAACATTCATTTTGTAGCAGCGAGTTATAGGGGAATAAGGCAACCTCCTGTTTTATTTACAAAGAAAGTATTTCCACTTTTTCAAGCATTGAAAAGGGATGAAGGAGCACGCGCGATTTTTATGAAGCCTACGATAAATGGAATTTCATTGTTGTCTCAAAATGACAAAATATTTTTCGATATCGATACATGGGAAAAGTATCAACAGGTGAAACAAGAATATGCGGATTGATATGATATTTAAATTACAATGTAGTAGGTATAGAACAATGTCTATACTATAAAAAGAGCCAGAATTTCTCGATTTAGAAATTGGGCTCTTTTTATGTTGATACTATTTTGTGAAATTGGTCGTTTGAATCGATTTTGGATCTCATTTTTTAAGGTTCATACGACTTTGTGCATGCTGTAAAGCAAGTGGAGTAACATTTTCTTCATTAGGATCTATAATTGTTGTATTTAATAAAATGGAATCTAARCTCCCGCGAAATTCTTTCATATAGCTTTGTCTTAACATTTGTTGCTCCTGTTTTTCAGTTTCTTTTAGTCCGGAAGTTTTTTCTTTTTTCGCTAATTCATTAATACGAAATAATATATTTTTCATTTTGCTCACTCCTTTTAATGACTATAAATTAGCGACTTACTAATTTATAGTCATTTTAATGTTTCTTTTTGATTATGTCAATAGTTGTAAATGAAAAAGCCATCCTTTTCGCCAAGAAGGGTGGTTAACTATAGTACATTAGATTCATCCATCATTTTTATAAATGATTTCTATTAAAATAATTCATTTTATTTATTTGGGTTCTAAATATATAATAGCGATTAGGTGAGTGCAAAGGAACGGCTACTTAATGAGTAGTTAGGATAGAGAATAAATGATTTTTTAGAGAATCACTTAATTTGAAAATATGTGAGATTGTTCCTAAAACCATCTAATTTCATGAGAATGATTATTTTTGATATCTCGTTAAACAATGGGCTGCATTTTCGCGTAAGAAGAAAACTATGTAACTTACATATTCATTTTCTCATTATTATGGAGATAGGGTTATAATAAGAAAAACATCAAGAAATTATATGATCGTGCAACAGGAGGAGTAAGTATGGAGCTGCGCCATTTGAAAACTTTTATTATTGTAGCGGAAAGCGGTGGCTTTACACGGGCTGGAGAACAACTTGGGTATACGCAATCGACAATTACTAATCATATTCGATCATTAGAAGAAGAGATTGGAAATCGATTATTTGATCGTCTTGGAAAAAAGGTAATTTTAACTGATGTAGGGGAGCATATGCTTTCTTATGCGCATAAAATATTGGAATTATCAAATGAAGCATTGGAATCATCTCAAATGAACGGGAAATTTTCAGGGACAATACGCATTGGAGCGAATGAGTCTTTAATGATTTATCGATTACCTGCTGTTTTATATGAATTTAAAAGGAAGTATCCGCAAGTACATATCATTTTACAACCATCAGAGAGTCAAGAATTACACAATGAGCTAAAATCAGGAAAATTTGATTTTGCTTTATTTACACATCCGGAACAACTGGGTACAGACATTGTTACTCATTCTCTTGTTCAAGAGAAGATTGTGCTTATTGCTCCGCCCAAACATCCACTAACAAAAAAGGTGAGCGTTAGTCCTGCTGATTTAGAAGGAGAAATGTTGTTGCTTACAGAGCCAGGGAGTTACCGAGATTTGTTAGAAAGACGGATTAAAGAAGATGGTATTAATTGTTCTCATATTCATTTTTGGAGTATTGAAGCGATTAAGCAAACCGTTATGTGTGGGCTAGGGATATCTTATTTACCGTTTATAACGGTAAAGGAAGAAATCGAGCAAGGCAAGCTAAGCGTACTACCATGGACGTATAGCGAAGATTTCGTTACAACTGAATTGGCATATCATAAGAGTAAATGGTTAACTCCTACAATGAAGAAATTAATTGAAATGATAGAGAGACATGGAGAAAAATGGAAAGGATTTACTTGATTCTCTGATCTGAAAGTAGGCTGGAAAAATATACATTGGGGTAGATAGGGGGAGAAGTAATGAATGAAAGAGTAATGAATGAGAGAGTAAAAGAAGTAGCACTTGTCGTAATTGGATCATTATTGTTTGCCATTGGAATTAACTTTTTTGCTATTCCAAATCGACTATCTGAAGGTGGCGTTATTGGACTTACAGTTATTACATATTATTTGTTTGAATGGTCACCAGGTACTGTGAACCTTTTAATAAATGCAGTATTACTTGCAATTGGGTATAAGTTTTTTGATAAAAAGACAATGGTGTATACAATACTTGGTATTGTCTCTTCATCTTTCTTTTTATATATCACAGAAGATATTGCGACTCCAGTAAATCATGATACATTATTAGCAGCTCTTTTTGCTGGTGTTTTCGTTGGCGTTGGTTTAGGGTTTATGTTCCGTGCAGGTGGTACATCAGGTGGATCTGCAATCATAGCTCAATTAGCAAATCAATATTTGGGCTGGAGCGTTGGAAAAGGTGTATTGATTATTGATATCGTCGTTATTGCAGGTTCAGTATTTATTATTGGGCAAGAAAAGGCTATGTATACGCTTGTAGCAGTCTTTATAGGGGCGAAGGTTATTGATTTTATTGTAGAAGGATTGAATACAAAGACCGCTGTAACAATTATTTCAAACTATCCAGACATGATTAGAGAGTCTATTATGAAGAATATGATACGTGGTGTAACAGTACTAGAGGGGAAAGGTGGTTACACAGGAAATAACAAAGAAGTATTATATGTTGTCATCAATAAACAAGAGCTCATTCAATTAAAGAAAGTCGTGAGCCAAAAAGATGAAAATGCATTCGTTGTCATTCACGATGTACGTGATGTATTAGGTGGCGGCTTTAAAGCGAGTTAAAAAAGTTGGTCTTCAAATTTTGAGGACCAGCTTTTTTGTTTAAGTAAGTAAAAAATAATCATTAGTTTATAGTTTTAAGAAACAACGTCATAACAAATACGATAAAAAAAGCGAAACACTTTAATATATAAGGGTTTCGCTTGTATTTTGAGTATCGTTTGAATGCAGCATAATCTATGCTGTTGTATTCATTGGTTCAATGTCAAAAGAAATTTCTTTAGCTGCTTCTAAAGCTATTCTTTTAGCTTCTTGTTTAGAAAATGATGCTGCTAAAATGTAGCCGCATCGATCTCCCATTGATTTAGGTGGTTTTAGGATAGTTCCCTTTTTAGGTTTTATATATATTTCTTCCACACCTGGATATTTAGAACTGCGTTTTTTTCCTGTAACTCGAATTAATCTCCCTCTAGAATCGACTGTTAAGTAGTGCGTATACACATATTTATAATGTTTTTTATTCAGCGAAGGTTTATTTCCTAACATTAACTGAATCGTTTCCTGTACTAAGTTGATTCCATGTCCAACTTCAATCATACGATTCATAGCTCCGCCTGATATTCTCGGATTTATCTCAATTAACTTCCAAATACCATGTATTCTACGGAGCTCTAGGTGACAAGCACCATTTTTCATATCAAAAGCTTGTATAATAGAATGAGTAGCGTTGAGAAGACTATAATATAGTCTCGGGTCTAAGCGTCCTAACAAAGAATAACCAGTGACGATAAAACGTTCACCAAATGTAATTTCTTGTTCAATTACTGCAATAATATGAAGCTTTTTATTGTGAACTAAAACTTCAACTAAGTACTGCGGTCCATCTACATATTCCTCAAGTAGAATTTCTTCATTAGGCCGTTTGTTTAAAAGGGTTTGCATAGATGAAATTAACTGATTTCTATCCTTTGCTAATAATACATCTTTTGACCCTGCTGATTCAGGAGATTTAACGACAAGAGGAAAAGTCATCTTTTTAGTTTTAAGAAAAGATGATAAGGATTCTGTTGGTTTGTAAATTAAATAATTGAGCGAGATCGGTAAATTCTGAAGCACTTTACGGGTCAATATTTTATTTTCCATATGATAAATTGATTCAGTAGATACCATACTTTTACAGAACTTCTCGGACAAACATGCAGCGACATAAACAAAAGAATCCATAAAACTAAAAATTCCTTTTATATTTTTTCCTGTTTTTTCTAGATTTTGGATTATTGTACTTAAATTATCATAATCGTTTATATCAGTAAAAATCATCTGATGTACATCTGGAAATTCACTTCGTTCTTCAAGAAATCTTTTTTTTTCTGTTAACAAAATCGTAAAGAAATTAAGTTTCTCTGCTACTTTAATTGCTTCCCTACTCGATCCAGATTTATTTGTTTCAATAAAAACAATAGTATTCATAATCTTACCCCACCCTATCTTTAATCGCTTTTATAAAAATAAGCTCTGTTATCTATATAAATAGAATATAAAAATGGGACAAAGATTGTTCTTGATTTTTTGAAAATTGGTTAAATACGGAAAAATATGAATATATATAAGTTGAATTTGATCTGTATGTTGAAAAAGAACTTTAGAAAGAGGGGGAGGGAACCAATATGACTATAATTGGTATGCTTCATCATCGAGAAGATCCAAGAAACGTAAGGAAAGCATATGCTTGTGCCGCTGTAGCAAAAGCTGAAGGTGTCAACTTCTTTTACTTTACCCCAGGGAAAGTAAATATAGAAAATCAAACGATTTTAGGGAAAATCTATGAAAACGGCGAGTGGATTGAAAAAGAATTTCCTTTTCCCGATGTCATTTATAATGCAAGCGCTCCTGTTAGTGATAAAACTGAGAAAATCTTTGATTATCTATACGATAGGATTCCGTTCACAAGTCATTCGATTGGAGATAAATTAAGTGTATATAACAGAATTAAAAAAGCAAAAGAGTTTGAACAATATCTTATTCCTTTTTATAAATTAACTGATGCTAGGAAGTTTTTTGACGTGATTAAGCGCTATAAAAAAGTTATTATCAAACCAATGTCTGGACATCAAGGCGGAGGCATCGTTTTTATTGAAAAACAAGGGCAAGAGCATTACAAAATGAATGAGGCAGGGCAAGTCTCATCCATTAATGAAAAACAATTAATAGACTTTATATCTCATAAAATACAAAAACAAGCTTACCTAGTTCAACAATTTATTTCATGTCAAATGAAATCTGGTCATGTTTATGATTTCCGGCTGCATGTCCAAAGAAACGGAGAAGGAAAATGGGTCATTACTTCAATTTTTCCAAGGATAGGTCCATTGGGAAGCATTGTATCAAATATGGGTAGTGGTGGTTATAGCACGTATCTAGAAATTTTTTTGAAAACAGAGTTTGATGACAACTGGTACAATATTCAAAGGTATTTGGAGCGGTTTGCGGTAAGCTTTGTTAACCATTTTGATTCTTTATATGACAGTGTATCATTTGATGAATTAGGAATTGATGTTGGAATTGATGCGGACCAAAAATTGTGGCTGTTTGAAGTGAATTGGAGACCAGGTGCACCTAGTATATTTAATCTCGAATTAGATGTAGTTAGAAACACGATTCACTATGCTAGATATTTGGCCAATAAATACAAACAAAATAGAGGATAAAAACAAGGGAAACGATAGGGTGATGCTTTTTAAAAAATCAATATTAGTGAAGAGATGATTGAGAATGTACTACATGGCAATCTATACAATGGGATTGCAACATATCCCAATCGTTTATTTGCTACTGGCTTTTTTGATAATATGATATTGAACAATTTTGGAGTCCCTATTCAAGACAATGATCAACGATATACACTATTTATTCGTCAGGATATTCAGCATCAATTTGGAGAATTGTGTATTTTCTATGCTGTCTTATTAGGATTAATTATAGTATTTGTATGTCTGAGTGGAAATGGCGAGAAAAAGAATTTGCAGTCGAAATGAATATACGGGTATACGCACTAACAATTGCTTCATTTGTTGCAGGTTTGGCAGAATTAATAATCGGTGGAGTTAGTTATTTAGTTAACAAGAAATAGAATATCAGAAGAGATGTATAGTAATTGGAAGGCTCAATTAAAGTGATAATGCTTCTCTTGATAGAAGGGGAATTTATCTATATACTAGAGCCGAGTTTTATTTGAATTAAGGGGGCTTGTTGAGTGATTATATCGGATATAATATATGGAGAATTTGAAGTTGATAAAGTATTAGAAGAATTAATTTTAAGTAAGCCTGTTCAGAGATTAAAAGGTGTTCACCAAGCTGGAGCGAGTTACTTGATTAATGAGAAATGGAATGTAACTCGCTTTGATCATTCAGTTGGTGTAATGCTTTTAATAAAAAAACTCGGTGGTTCAATAGAAGAACAAATTGCAGGTTTGTTACATGATATATCGCATACTGCATTTTCTCATGTAATTGATTTTGTCTTTGATAATAAGGATGAGGATTATCATGAAAAAATATACAGTACTGTAATCGAAAACTCAGAAATTCCAGGGATTCTTGAGAAATATGATTACAATTATGAAGAAATTTTATTTGATGATTCAAAGTGGACATTGCTTGAGCAGTCAGCACCTGACCTATCTGCTGATAGAGTAGATTATACATTACGAGATATGTATGAATATGGATATATTTCTTTAAAAGAGGTTCAAGATTTCTTAAGTGATTTAATAGTTGTTGAGGGGAAAATGATTCTTCAAAACATTGAAATAGCTGAATGGTTTGTTAAAACTTATTATCAAGAAGTTATAGATTTTTTCATGAATCCTTTAAATATTTATGGAAATGATATTTTAGCTAGGGCTCTAAAGTTATCTTTAGATAAAAAAATTATTCATCCTGATGATTTTCTTGCCGAAGATCATGAAGTGATTTATAAAATGAAATTATCTAAAGATAAAGAAGTACATGCTTTATTAAGGCAACTTCATCCAAATGTAGAAGTAAAAGAGGATAGAAATGATTACGATTTATATCGTAAAAAGAAAGTTCGTCTTATTGACCCTTCACTTTTTATTAGAAAAGGCTTAGTTAAAGCGTCTATTTTATCAGAAGAAGTAAGAAATATGAGTAATATAGCTTATGAAAAATCTATAAGAGGAATGTATGTAAAGGTAATTTCTAATTAATTTATCCCGCATTAACGGACAGTAACACTCCCACCTCAAAATTCAGCGAAAGCAAAGAAGTTAGGTGGGAGATGAACTGTCCGTAAAGGCCCGATTCGTTCAACTAATAATCAGTGGGGGATGAAGAAAACCCCCACTGATTAAAGTTTCACTTTCTAAGGCTTCCTTTTCAATTCTGTCATATAAGTGTACGCTTGATTGATAATCTTTACTTAGGATTGATACAGCTTCAGATTTAGTCAAGGCAAGATGTTCATAAAACATTTTTCTAAACTCTTCTTTAGGTATATAAGGGTTTATACTATTTAAGAATTCAACAATTTCATCCGCATTCGTATACCATTTTTTCTCTGCAGTTGATGCAGCATTTTGATTGCCCGCTTTAGCCGCTTTAACAAGATCTGCAGCGATTACTAAGTGATCTTTTATTAAATTACCATATTTTGTTACTGCATTTTGACCGTAGAAAGGTTTGAGTGAATTTCCCATATCCGGAGCGTTTGGAATTTTCTTACGCGAGTTAAGATAGAGAAATTAAAACTGTTATATGCTTTTTTATATCTTCTTATTATTTTTAAATATATCTATTCTTCCATTTCTTAATTAAGAAAGAGTTAAGTCTCTTTTAAAAGATTTTCCCCATAGTAATAGTATAAGAACACAAGAAAGTTGGTATTTTCACATGAGTACAATAATAAAAACTATTAATTTAACGAAGGTATATGGTAATCAGAAATCAGCTGATAATCTTAATAATAAATGTATAGCGGAGACAGATTTATGGATTCATTGGTCAGAATGGTGCGGGTAAAACAACTACTATCGTTCATGATTGTTGGAAACCATATTTCACCTATACAAAATGTGAACATGTCCTATGTAATGTTCATTTTCTTCGTGAACTAAAAGGTGTGTTGGAACAAACCAACCAAAAATGGGCACAAAAAATGATCGATTTCTTGTTGGGGTACCGCCACATCACAATCAAGCTAAGAAAAGCAAATACCCCCAAAACGAGAAAATTGGCATCTCCAGGTGAAAATGTACAATTTTTTGTTTTGGGGGCGTTATAAAATTCTTAAGTTGATGGGCATGTACACAGACCCCTAATGAGGGATTAATAAAATTATTATATATGCATTTATAAATACGTATAGATCAAGTTGTAGCGAGACTTAAAAAGGACTGGGATGCTGAGATCCTTGCTTTTGACAAAGGTGAGGATCATATTATTAAGTTGGCTGATACATTAACAGAAGGAATCATTAAGCAATTTCCGCAGAAGTTCTAAATAAGAATCAACGCATATATTTTGTCTAAGTACAGTAACTGGGAAGTTTAATGTTGTATTCGTTAATAGTTAAGGAAATTAAAAAAGAAAGCAAAAACAGCTAAACATTGTTTTGGCTGTTTTTGCTTACATAATTTCAGTTAATAACCAGAGTCTTCTGAGGTAAGATTATCTATCATTTTATAATCGTACTTTTGTAATGGTTTTTCAGCAGGCCCCTCAAGTACTTCTCCTGTATACGAGAATCGAGAACCGTGGCACGGGCAATCCCAAGAACGTTCACCATTGTTCCATTCAACTTCGCATCCGATGTGAGTACAAGTTGTATCTACAATATGAAGCTTACCTTCTCCATCTCTATAAGCTCCTTTTCTATGCCCATCGATGTCAATAACAGCCCCTTCATCGTTGGATAGATCATTGATACATTTCTGAGGAATCTCTAATTTCCCTTTAATTAAGTGACCGACAACATTGGTATTTTCAACTAAGAAGTTCTTCAGACTTGGATTCATATGGAAGCGGGAAGGGGTATACAATTCCCGGTACTTGTTCTTTTCTCCAAATATAATATCTCGGAATAAAAGCGCAGCTGCAGTTCCGTTTGTCATACCCCATTTTCTGTATCCGGTAGCAATTAATACATTCTTTTGACCAGAGGTGATTTCACCGATGTAAGGAATCTTGTCTAGTGTAATTAAATCTTGAGCTGACCACCGGTATGCAATATTTTCGAGTCCGAAAACTTGTTGTCCGAATACTTCCAAGGCCTCGTAATGTTTTAATGTCTCTCCTCCTTGTCCTGTTTTATGACTTTCTCCAGAGATAAGGATCATTTCTTCCCCATTAATTGTTGCACAACGGAGAGATCGTTTCGGTTCATCTACACTAATATACATGCCACCTGGATAGTCTTTCTTTGGTTTAGCAGCAATAATATAGGAACGGTCTGCATGCATTCTTGTAGAGTAAAGTCCTGCACCTTCATAAAAAGGGAAATGAGAACAGGACAGAACGTAATTTCCTGTAACCCGAGCTCCTCCACGAGTAAGAACCACAGGCTGTCCGCCAGTCTCAATATTTATCGCTGTCGTATTTTCAAAGATGTATCCGCCTTTTTCTGTAATTATTTGTGTAAGATGAGCTAAATATTTGAGTGGATGGAATTGTGCCTGATTTTTCATAACAAGCGCATTATGTATTTCTAAATCGAAAGGAAGTTTGTTTACAAGTTTGCCTTCAATACGAAGTTCTTCATAGGCCTCTGCTTCTATTTCTAGTTTGAGTGCATATTCCTCTGTTGTGGCATATACATAGGCATCTTGATGAGTGAAATCACAATCAATATGATGTTTGTTAATCGTTTCTTGAATAAATTTTAAAGCATCGATGTTCGCCTCGTAATACAATCTTGCCATGGTTTTCCCGGTATATCGGATCAGTTCATCATAAATTAAATCGTGCTGGGCAGTGATTTTAGCTGAGGTATGTCCTGTTGTCCCGTTCAGTAATTTGTCTGCTTCTATAATAGCGACCTTCAGACCTTCATTCACCAAAAGATAGGCAGAAGTAATGCCTGTAATTCCGCCCCCTACAATAATGACATCGACTTGCATGTCCTTCTCCAGGCAGGGGTATTCTGGTAAATGAATAGTGTTTGTCCAATAAGATTCGGCGTTAAGGGGTAATTTTCCATTGTAATTATCGTTGTTGGTCACTATAAATCCTCCATCCAATGTTTTATAGGTTTATTATTTCCGTTTATTGTAAGTGTAAACTTTGAGTTTTGAAAACAGCAAATTATGATACCGTTTACAATAACAATATAAAAGTAACTACTCAGGTATATCTTTACAGATTTTATAGTTTAGTTTGGGGATTTATCGGTCACTTCGTCGATTTTATCAGTAGGTTTGCAGAATTTATCGGTCTGGGCTACTTGTGATTGATTCTTTATCGGCCTTTTGAGTGATTTATCAATTTAGATGTGCTTTTATCGTAACTAAACAGAAAATTAATTTGGTTTTTAGTGGATGTCTCTAGTTATCTTTCATTTTTAGGGGGYGGCTGAGTAGTTACAAATTATAAACACTCCTTAAAAATGGAAATGATACAATTTTAGGATTTTTAAGATGCGAAGAAGATTGACACTTATTAAGCTAACGGAGGCTTTAGTTTAAGAAAGATTACAAGTCCACATTAATTCATTAAAAGCTAAATGAAAATATAAAAAGTAGTACGTGCGCAAGCTGCAACAATGCATTTTTAAAATTTTAAAGTAAATAATTCGGAGTGTGTTTTTTCCCTGTGATGGACATTGTTTTTTGTTATAAGAAATACATCTCTAATTTGAACGTTTTTACATCGGTTACTTTTTCATAACACATTTGTGCTAGTGTTAAACACTTCCTTAAAACTACGTCCAATGCCTTACTATAGTAGCATTTTTTTAACGCCTTACTTTAGCTCAGTACAACGGATAACCTGTTTAATTAAAGGGAATTATCAAAAAGGGTACTATAAAACAGAACAAGCCCAAGAAATGGATAAGGAGTGAGCAAACGATGGACAACATGATAAATACGGACAGCTTTGGTTTGCAAGGCGGAACTGCTCAAAAAACGGTTGGCCAGTATTTGTTCGATTGCCTGAAACTGGAGGGCATTACCGAAATTTTCGGCGTCGCAGGGGACTATAATTTTACACTTCTTGATACTTTGGAGTGTTATAACGGCATCCGTTTTATAGAAGGGCGGAACGAACTAAACTCGGGCTATGCCGCAGATGGCTATGCAAGAATCAAAGGAATGTCCGCTCTTATTACGACCTTCGGGGTCGGGGAGCTCAGCGCCTGCAATGCGATAGCGGGAGCCAACAGCGAGCATGTGCCAATAATTCACATTGTGGGTGCGCCTCCTGAGAAGGATCAAAAAGAGCACAAGCTGATGCACCACACCCTAATGGATGGGAATTTTGATGTCTTTCGCAAGGTGTATGAGCAGATTACGGCTTATACCGCGGTGCTTACGCCGGAAAACGCCAAGATTGAAATTCAGGCTGCGATTCGCATTGCTAAGGAAAAGAAAAAGCCGGTATACCTGGTTGTGGCCGATGATTTAGTGACCAAGCCGATTAAGGTCCGGGAAGAGCCGGTACCGCCATATCCAACGTCCAACCTAAAAACCCTTCAGGCTGCGGTGAATCATGTCCATCGGCTGCTGGAGCGTGCCCACCGACCGGTTATCCTTGTGGATGTGAAAACCATGCGTTTCGGCCTTCAGACAGCAGCTCGGCAGCTGGCCGACGCCATGAACGTGCCTGTTGTAACGATGATGTTCGGGAAGGGGGCATTCGACGAAACCCATCCAAATTATATCGGAATGTACCTAGGCTCTTTCGGAGGTTCTGAAGTCCAAAGTACGGTGGAAAATGCAGATTGTATCATTGCGATCGGTATGGTATGGGCGGACACCAACACCGCGAATTTTACCGCAAAGCTGAACCCGATGGTAACTGTCAATATTCAACCAGACATGGTTAAAACCGCTGAGGCAGAATATCCGAATGTTCTTGCAGCCGACATGCTACTTGCCGTGCAGAAGGTGGGTTACATGGGCCAAGGTTTGGCAGAAAAATTGTCATTCCCTTACGATCAATTCACAACTAATGCTGACGGGCCTTTAATGGCGGCCGGCTATTATCCACGTTTTCAGCGCATGCTGAAAGAGGGCGATGTTGTGATCGCAGAGACCGGGACGTTCTATAATGGAATGGCGGAGGTGAGACTGCCGGGCAATGTAACATATATTGGGCAAGGAGGATGGCAGTCCATCGGTTACGCAACCCCCTCGGCGTTCGGTGCTATTATGGCTGCGCCGGAACGCCGAGTGTTGCTGTTTACAGGCGACGGCGCCCTGCAGCTAACAGCCCAGGAAATCAGTTCCATGCTCTATTACGGCTGCAAGCCTATAATCTTCGTCTTGAACAACGATGGTTATACGATTGAAAAATATTTGAATGTCAAAACAGAGGGTCAAAAGTATAACCAAATTCCTCAATGGTCTTACACCAGGCTGGCCGAAGCTTTTGGAGGCAACGCGTTTACCGTTACGGTCCGAACCTATGGAGAGCTTGATCAAGCTATAATCCAAGCTGAAACGGAAAGTACCGAAAGACTCTGTATCATTGAAATGATTGCAGGGAATCCAATGGACGCACCTAAATATATGCGACGGATGCGCAGTTATATGGAGAAGCAGGAAATGCAGCGCAGCCAGAAAAAGTCTCGAATAACAAGAATGTTCCTAAAAGATGAATCTAATCTTTAAAAGGGACCCTTAAAAAATAGTTATGTAGAAACTTAGCATTTTTAAGTCATCTCCTTCTATTAGCTCCCTAAAATTTGCTAAGCAATCCGTTCTTGTACTCTCAGATAGACAAAAAAACATCAAAATGATGTTTTTTAACTTAAGGGTCACTAAACATCTCCATTAAGTTAAAAAATTGGTTTTACCCTAAAGCGAAAAAAGTGAGCTTAATTTTTATAAATAAATGTAGAAAAAATTTCGTTTTAGTGCATTTTAAAATCTTAAGTTGATGGATGTGGGGGCCGTCAGGAAAATGCGGATTTACAACGGTAAGCTTATTTTCAAGACGATTCCCCCACTTTTAACAAGTGTAGCTTTGGAATAAAGTTTGATTAAATATACTTAATAAACCTTGATAAAAGAGCACATAGAAAAAGCGTGTTTTGAAAAAACTTGATCAAAATACGCTTTTTTTATATTCAATTGAGTCATTCTTTTATAAAAAATTTTGATGATTTTTGTGATTCTTTCTCAATTAAAGCACCCGATTATGGAAGATCTTATTCAAGATAAACCCCGTTACCTTAAATGATTAATTCACAATATTATTAAGTAAATTCCCTGGCCCTAATTTGATACTAATAGAACCGTTCTAATCATATTCTTATAATAGAAAACAATAAAAAGGGGTGGGAAGTTAGTTGATAAAAGTAAAGGTGAGTTTACGACCCATTGTAAGTAAGATAAATTTACCCACTGTTTTGAAAACAACTATACTTCCGGGTGACTCAATTGAAAGATTATTTATTGCAACCCAGGTAGGAGAAATCTTTTACATAGGAAACGGAGTTATAAGGACTTTTTTAGATATTCGCCCGCGAATCATAAAATTAGGTAATTCTGAACAAGGTGTTTCTGGTATTGGATATGATGAACGGGGATTGCTAGGGCTAGCGTTTCATCCGGAATTTTATGATAACGGTTTGTTTTATCTTCATTATTCAGTAGCTGGAACACAAGGTCCAGGGGCTTTTCCTGAATCTTTTAAGCCTAACCCGTGTGATCCCAGAACTTTAAACCTAAGATGGATAAATAGAGAAACTCAATATGATCATATTGATACAGTTGAAGAATGGATTTTACAATCGAATGCTCAACCTCAAAAAAGACGGACATTACTTAACATAAGAAGACCATTTTTTAATCATAATGGTGTCAATAGCTTAAACTTTTCACCTGAAACCGGAAAACTTGTTTTAACAACTGGAGATGGTGGATCAGGCTATGATCCATTTAATTTAAGTCAGGATGATATGGAGATAGCTGGTAAAATAATTGAAATTGATGTAGTTAAGAATACATTTATCAATAATCCACCCGTAGTCACGCGTTTTAATGAACTTCCCTTACCTATTCAGGAAACGCTTACGGTAATTGCCAAAGGGGTTCGCAATATAACAGGCATTTCATTTCAAAGGTTTTATAATCAGTATATCAAATATGTGGGAAATGTCGGACAGGATTTGGTAGAGTCGATTTTTTCATTCGTTCATTATAAACCAATACCGGTTACTCAGCTTATTCAAGCTTCTTTAATGAGATCTAAACCTGACCAAGAAGGGTTTATTAACTTTGGTTGGCGAGGGTGGGAAGGTGATTTTCCTACTTCGTTTATAAGGGGCTGTTCTGCAAATCCGACTTTGGATGAGAAAACAATTGCTTATTACAATGAAACAGTAAAAACTTCAGTGAGGCGTCTTCAGCCTTTAACTAGTTATTTTCATAAAGATCCCCGATCCGATAAGTTTGGAGGAACTGCACTTACAGGAGTCCAGCCATATATGGGGAATGGAATCCCAAATTTAACGGGAAGCGTTGTGTTTACCGATCTTGCCCAGAATGAAGAATCTCGACCTCCGGTTAGAGGAGTTTTAGCTTATACCAAGGCAAGTACGGATTGTAAACTAAATGATTTTAGTGTTATTGAAACCGATTATAATTTTGGATCTCAATCAGCTTATTATGTTAATTTGGGAACGAATCTGGATCAAACCAGATTATATTTAGGGGTTTATGGCTCTATGAAAGTGACTGATTTTAACCAAGGTACTATTTTTGAAATTGTTCCATGATTTATAACTATAAAATTCGACGGCTGGAGTATTTTTCATATATTTACTACATTTATGACGATAAAGACAAAGAAGGAAAAAATTTAAAATAAGGCTAATTGTAGCTTTAAAATTCTTTTATCGTATCTGTACGATACATCGTAATCCCCCTAGAAAAAGCTTCTATTTTTAAATATTCATGGAGAAACAGTCCTCATTCCAATTGATTACTAACAGGTAATACCGCATAAAACACAAGGGAATGAATAGTATAGAAAGTGATGAATTGGATATTTTTAGGAGGTGGTTTTAATCAGTCGGTTTGTTCGTTATTGGTATCAATCGATGATAGAGACAGATACAAACTATGTTCATGTAAGAAAAATGAATATTGCAACCAAGTTAGTTATTACAGCCTTACTTAGTACATTTGCCACTATGTTTCAATCAGCGGGGGGCTTTATGCCTGGTATAGGCTATCTGATTAGTTTTCTAGCGACATTACCAATTTTTTTAGCTACTTGCTTTTCTATCCGCCAAGGAATCCTCTCTTATACCCTTACGATTTTCCTATTATTTATTATTCAGCCGAGTGAACTAATTATCTTTCCCTTTACAACAGGTTTATTAGGTATAGCGATAGGTGTGGCCTTTTTACAATTGAAGAGGAGAATTGTGGTTGTTTCCTTTTCATCAATATGTCTACTTACGGGTATTATGGTGATTMTGTATGTATTCCGTTTTCCAGTGCTAGGTCCTACTGTTGATACAACTATGGATTCAAAGGTTATTGCAATAATATGTATATTGAGTTTTCTTTACTGCTGGATCTTCGCGGAACTTTGTAGAATACTCATGAATAGATTGTGTCAGGCATTGCCTTAACAGTTGAGTAAAATCTTTTTAAACGAATAAGCGTTGTAATGCCACATATATTTCAAAAGAAGGAGGAGACAAGATGAAGCTGGCGTTTAGTACAAATGCATTTACAAGATACACATTGCCCGAATCTATTTCAGAGATTGGACGTTTGGGGTATAAGGGCGTGGAAATTTTAGCGGATGTTCCCCATGCTTTTCCACCTTTACATACTGCCCCTTGGGTTAATGATGTGCAAAAAAGAATAGAACAATATGATCTCGAGGTATCAAACATAAACGGAAATACGGCAGCTGGATTTTTTTTGCATTCTACTGGAGAACCTACATTTGAGCCGTCCTTATGTAACGCGAGAGGAGAGGTGAGAAATCAGAGAATTGGATATACGAAGCAGTTAATAGATTTAGCTGCAATGGTAAATGCAAAAAACATCAGTATTACAAGTGGTAGGTGTCTTTCTGAAAACCCACCAGATCAGGCCATTAATCATCTGATAAACTCATTAATGGAAATTATGGACTATGCCGAACGACGCGAAATCAACGTAGGGATTGAATACGAACCTGGTCTTCTAATAGAAAACGGCAAAGAATTGAGTGAACTGATTCAAATAGTAGGGTCAAATAGGCTAGGAGCAAACCTCGATCTCGGGCATGCAGACGTAATAGGAGAAGATATTCCTGCTCTATTATCAAATTTAAAGTCACGAATATGGAATATCCATTTAGAAGATATCGCAGATCACAAGCACTATCATCTTATACCTGGTAAGGGAAACATTGACTTTAATCAATTGTTTAATCATGTAAAACAAATCGAATATACAGGATTCATTACAGTAGAATTATATACCTACAGCGACAATCCGGTTATGGCAGCAAAGGAATCTATCGAATTCCTTACACCATACTTTAAGAATAGCCATTTATGAGGGGGGAAACCTATGAAATATTTTGATCCGCATATCCATTGTTACTCCCGCACAACAGATGATTATGAAAATATGAGTCTGGCTGGCGTACGCGCTGTTGTGGAACCAGCGTTTTGGCTTGGAAGCGAACGCCGATATCCTGAGACCTATTTTGATTACTTCCAACATTTGCTTACCTTTGAGCCGCAGCGTGCTAAGCAATATGGAATCGATCATTATTGTTGTCTAGCTATGAATCCAAAAGAAGCAAACAACCTTGATATTGCCTATCAAGTCATCGATGGACTGTCCGAGTACTTGCAACATAAGCGGTGTCTCGCGATTGGGGAGATTGGTTTTGATAGAATTACTGTAGAGGAAGAAGCCGTGATGCGCAGGCAACTGAAATTGGCTAAGAATCTCCATATGTTGGTTATGGTACATACCCCCCACCAAAATAAGCGGGAGGGAACAAGAAGAACGATAGAAATCCTAAAGGAAGAAGGACTTGAACCTGACAGGGTATTAATAGATCATAATAATTCAGATACTATTGATCTTTCCGTCGAGTATGGTGGTTGGAGCGGGATGACAATTTATCCGACGAAAGTTTCAACTGGCGAGGCAATTGAAATCGTCGAACATTACAGCACAAATAAGATCATGATCAATACGGCAGCGGACTGGGGCCCGTCTAATCCTCTTAATGTAGTGAAAACTGCGTTTGAGATGAGAAAGAAAGGGCATGCGGAAAATATCATCCAAGAGCTGGTCTGGAATAATCCGGTCCGTTTTTATGAGCAGTCTGGAAAATTGAAACTAGATTCATAAGGGGGGGAAGACCATGAAACTCGCATATAGCAGTAATGGATTTAAAAGATTTGACCTGTTAAAAACAATCGACTTATTAGCTGAAATCGGATATGAAGGAATAGAAATCTTACTAGACATCCCTCATGCTTTTCCACCCGAAGTGACCAATGAGAAGGTAGACATGATTAAAGACAGGTTGAAGCAACGAAACATGATTATATCAAATTTGAATGCGTTCATGTTGTATGGAATAAAAGATAATTGGCACCCGTCTTTTGTTGAGGCGGATGAAGTAGAACGAAGGCAGCGTATAGAACATACGCATAACTGCATTGACTTGGCTCGAAAACTCGGTGCAAAGACATTGTCTACCGAACCAGGGGGACCACTCATCAATGTAGGAAGGGAATGGGCAAATAAAGTTTTTATTTCGGCAATGGAGGAATTAGCTGACCATGCTGAAAAATCTGGTGTGACAATTCTTGTTGAACCGGAGCCGGACTTGCTGATTGAAACATCTGATCAATTTATTGAATTCAAGAAAGCTGTTCCCTCCGAGGCAATTGGATTAAATTTTGACATTGGACATTTCTTTTGTGTTGGAGAGGATCCGGCTACATTAGTTCATAAGTTGTTGCCCTATACAAAGCATTATCATCTGGAGGATATTGCCGAGGACCGTGTTCACGAACATCTCATTCCAGGGCATGGTGCTATTCCTATTCTTGAAGTTTTACAATCTATAAAGAAAACGGGCTATGATGGTTTTGTTACCATTGAATTATACCCCTATGAAAGTCACGCGATACAGGCTGCCACGGAATCTTATGACTATGTGCAAAGCATCCTTAACAGCCTATGAGAAAGATTCGCACTTATTTTGAGCTCATACGATTTCCGAATACCTTTACAGCTATGGCAGATATATTGGCAGGTACTTGGATTACAGGGGTAGTTTTAGATCAGAGCTACTTCATTCAGATTATCCTTCTCATATTTGCAAGTGCATGTATATATGCGGCAGGAATTATTTTAAATGACTTTTTTGATTTTGAAATAGATAAGAAAGAGCGGCCTGAAAGACCCTTAGCGTCTGGCCGCATCTCACTTCGTTCAGCGCTGCGTTTTAGTCTTGTACTCCTTATGGCTGGCGTTGCATCTGTATGCTTTGTGTCCAAAATAAGTTTTTTGATTGCATGCATTCTCATGGTTTTGGTATTCGTTTATAATCGCTATTCAAAGCATCATGACGTATTTGGACCGTTGACAATGGGAATTTGTAGAGGAGTCAATTTGTTATTAGGATTAAGTGTGGCACCAGATAAGTTAGCGCAATTTTGGTGGATAGCGGGATTAGGATTTATATATATTTTCACTGTTACTGTGATGTCCAAGGGTGAGGTTGGAAACGGCAGCCATCCGAATCGAGTAAGAATTATGGCAGGGGCGGTTTTAACGTGTGCTATTGTTATTCTATTCTTGCAATTCGATGGTACAAGGGGAGCAACAGTTATTGCTGTAATCTTTTTTTTGTTATGGACTTTTTCAGGGATTGTACCGGCACTAGCAAAGCCGACATCACCTAACATTAGAAAGGCTGTCGGAACATGTATACTAGGTCTTCCGTTATTGGATGGGGCGATTGCTGCTCCATTTGGAGGATGGCCAGCATTTCTTTCTGTATCCTCTTTCCTAATTCTGAGTTATATCATGTCTCGTATCTTTCCGGTCACATAGATGAAAGGATGGTATCTTTGGAGAACAAAAACGTGGTTGTATTAGATATTATCAGTTTGACAGCGGAACATCTGAATGACGTCGAATTAACTCCGAATATTCAGGAATTATTAGAGGATGGTCAACACGCAAGAATTAAACCAGTATTTCCCGCTGTAACCGGTTCAATACAAGCTACTTATATCACTGGAACTCCACCAGCTGAACATGGCATTATTTGTAACGGCCTCCCAAACTTGGATACTAAAGAAATTACAATGTGGAATCAGACGATGGTTCCAATTCAAGGCGAAAAAATCTGGGAGAAGTTGAAGAAAGAAGACCCGACAGCTGAAACAGCAGTGCTATTTTGGCAGTTCAGCAAGCTGAGCACAGCAGACTATGTAGTTACACCTGCCCCTATCCATCTCGATAAAAAAATGATCTTGTGGTGTGATTCGAAGCCGAGGGACTTATACGGAAAATTGAGGGAGAAATATGGGGAATTTGACCTAAAAAGTTTCTGGGGCCCACTCTCCTCTGTCAAGTCCAGTGAATGGATCTTACATGCAGCAATAGATGTATTAGAAGACTACAAACCAAGATTATCGCTTGTATATTTACCCAATATAGATTATAACGCGCAAAGGTTTGGACCGAATAGTGAAGCAGCAAGAAAAGCGATTAAAGAAATTGATGATTTGATTGGAAACTTTATTGGGCAACTGGAAGAGCGCGGATTGAGGGATCACACACGTCTTGTTATCTTATCAGAATATAACTTCAAGTCAGTTAACCGACCTATCCTTATCAATCAAACGTTGAACAAAGAGGGATATGTGGCAATCAAGCATGTTGAAAATATGGATTTTCTCGATTTAGAGATGTCGAGGGCCTTTGCTTTGGCAGACCATCAATTGGCACATGTGTATATTCAAGACCCACATGATATAGAGGCAGTTAAGGAAATTCTCGAAAAAATCCCAGGTATAGCCGAGGTATGGGGAGAGGAGGAAAAGCGAGCTCATAAGATTGATCATGAGCTTTCAGGTCAGTTAGTTGTAATTGCAGAACCCGACAGCTGGTTTGTGTACTACTGGTGGTTGAATAGCGAACAGGCACCAGAATTTGCATACACTGTGGATATTCATAGGAAGCCCGGTTATGATCCAGTTGAGCTGTTTGTAAATCCAAAAACATTCCAAATCCCACTAGAGCCGGATCGAATCAAAGGATCTCACGGTTTGCCGCCAAAGGACGAAGGGGATTATGTATCACTTGTAGTAACAGGGAAAGATTTTGAACTTCCAGAAACATTAGAAGCGACCGAAGTCCATGACTTATTGTTACAACTTTCAAGAAAAAAGAAGAGGTGAAAAAGTGACATATCAAACGGGTGTGTTATTCGTGGGGATACTGGGTGCGGTTGCAACAACAACGATTTCCGGACTTTTTGCAGTCAATCAAAATCTTGCTCCGTTAAGGGGAGTTATTTCTTCAGAGAGGGAATTTGAGACGCTGCAGCTAACTCCGCTTGATCAGATTGCTTTTGGTGGATGGGATATACAAAAAGATTCATTGATAGAAGCAGTAAAAAGACATGGTATCATTCAAGAGCCTATTTTGCAGAAGATTGAAATAATTCTCAATGATGTTCCTGTTTGGCAAGCGCCACTGGCTAATGTGAATGATTTTGTCAAAGGAGTATATAGATTGAAAGGAGAGCCTGAGACTTTAGAGAGTGCAGTGGATAAGATCCAAGAAGACATCGAGGCATTTAGGAAAAAATATGATCTTGAGAGAATTGTTGTGATAAACACCGCTTCAACAGAAGAAAAAACAAAAACTCATTCATTATATCAATCATTAGAAGCATTTGAGACCGGATTAAGGGGAAATTCACCGGATATTCGACCAGGTATGCTTTATGCTTATGCGGCAATGAAGGCAAAATGTGCTTATGTGAACTTTACGCCGAGTGTGACGGCTGAGATACCGGTGCTGCAGAAGCTTGCAGAAACTCTGGGTGTTCCGATAGCAGGGAAAGATGGAAGGACAGGACAGACTTTATATAAACATGTTTTAGGGAAAATGTTCAAACAGCGAGGGTTGAATATTGTCGGATGGTACAGCACGAATATCCTAGGGAATCAAGATGGTGAAATTTTGGATCATCCAAGGCATTCTTCAACAAAGATTGATTCAAAGTCCATTGGATTAGAACGTATATTAGGCTACAGTCATTTTGATCATAAAGTTAGAATTGATTATTTTCCTATCCGAGGAGATAGAAAAGAAGCATGGGATACGGTTGACTTTGAAGGGTGGTTAGGAGAGAGGATGACAATGAAAATCAATTGGCTAGGAATTGATTCTATTTTAGCTGCTCCCCTTATAATTGACCTTTCCCGGTTTATGGATCATGCACTTCAGAAGGGGAAGACAGGAATAATGGAACACTTATCACTCTTCTTTAAATCCCCAATTGGAACAGATGAATATGCCCTTGATCAGCAATACCAAACGTTATTGGAGTATGTGAAACGTTTTGAATACAATGCTTAATCTCCTTGGTGGCCTTGACTATGTTGGAAGTCAAAGCAAATGAGCTGTTTCCAATCAGTAAGAAGTGCAATTGGAGCAGTCAAAGAGGCTGTAGAACAAGGGAAAATAGTATACTTCCATTGTTCAGGTGGACGTAATCGTACAGGTACAGTTGCAACTGGTTTATCATTGGCGCTCGGGCATGCTTCTAATGTAGATGAAGCGGAACAACAAGCAAAAACGATCCGTCCTGTCACTAGTATTAAGCCAAAATTAAAACAAGTGCTAACCAATCTGTACCAGAACTAACAAAAAGCATGAATAATGAGTATCTGTATCAACAAAAAGGGCAAATCTCCTAAAGATTTGCTCTTTTTATTGATAATTTACATATTCTTCAACTTCTTTAATTAATTGAGTTGGTCTAACTTTTAGAGTTCTAGCTAAGGAAAATAGCGTATTTATTGTCGGTCTGCTTTGTCCTCTCTCTAAATGGATTTGAGTCAATATTTTGGACACAAAAAAGTTAAATCTAAGCTACATTTTTAGCTAGATCTTCTATTGCTTGGGGAGTTTTATAACCAATGCTACTATGGATTCGCTTGCGGTTATAAAATCCCTCAATATATTGAAATAGTGCTAGATTTGCTTGTTCAAATGTGACATATTGTGTACCATACACTTCTTCTTTCTTTAAAATCTCATTCTCCTCTTTCAGACGAAGCATTTCTTTTTGCATTCGTTTCAGGTCTTCTGGAGTCATTTCTTCCTCATCAATCGTTGTGATAGGAGAATATTTTTTAATTCATTTATAAATTGTTACTTCTGATACACCATACTCGCTGCTTAACTCTTTAACAGATCGGTGTGAATGATATAATTCAACAGCCATCTAGTGGATAGGTTGGTAGAGAAAATAGGGGTTTTACAAAGTAATTTAGCAGATATTTCAAGGCAATTGGATCAGAAAAATGATATAATAAAAAACTTGGAGAATGAAAATGAAAAATTAAACACGTTATTAGATGGATTTTTTTATATGCTTGTTGGATCAGAAAAAGAATTAAAAAAAGTAATAAATACAGGGGAAACAAAGTGTGAAGCAATAAATTATGCTTTGACAGAAACTTTTGGTAATCCTATTATGTATATTGAAAAGTTTAGTGAAAATGTAGATATGAGTAATCCAAAAGAAGATCGAGATAACATTATACAATTAAAATCTGAAAATAGTATAAATATTCAAAAAGATGATTATGATTGGTGAAAAATCTTCGTTTTGAATATTTTTTTGACTTTTAAAAAAAATCGAGAAGTGTTAATACCTTATTTTATAAGGAATAAAGGAGAGTGACCTATAAATGGGATACGTATTAATACTCGCCGAGAAACCAGATCAAGGTTTGGCCCTTGTTTCTCAATTTAAATATCGCCGAAAAGACGGCTATTTAGAAGTAGAAGCAAATGAGTTATTTCCAAATGGAGCTTACTGTACATGGGCAATTGGTCATTTGACGCAGTTATGTAATCCGGAATATTATCACACTGAGTGGAAAAAGTGGTCACTCGATACATTACCAATGATTCCGGAACGTTTTCAATTTGAAGTTACAAAATCAAAGTATAAGCAATTTAATGTTGTGAAACAGCTGTTACATAATCCGCAAGTGACGGAAATTATTCATGCAGGTGATGCGGGGCGTGAAGGGGAATTAATTGTACGAAATATTATCAATCTTTGTAACGTGCAAAAACCGATGAAACGTCTATGGATCTCCTCCTTAACGAAGCAAGCGATTTACCAAGGATTTAAAAATTTACTTGATGAAGCAGATACAATCAATACGTACTATGAAGCATACACACGATCATGTGCCGACTGGGTGGTTGGGATGAATGCATCGCGTGTCTTTAGTATTTTGCTAAAGAAAAAAGGAATGAATGATGTGTTTTCGGCTGGTCGTGTACAAACACCGACATTAGCTTTAATTGTGAAACGTGAAAAAGAAATAGAAAACTTTAAATCAGAGCCGTTTTGGGAAGTGTTTGATTCTAACTATGTAACACAAGGAGAAGCAGCAACGTTTCCTGACATCTTACAAAAATTAAGCCAGTTTGAGGAATATAAAGAGTTATTACCGGCGCCGATTGAGTCCATTATGAATAATAAGCGATATGTGAATGAGAAAAAGGTTACAGATCACTATGCAATTATTCCAACAGAACAAGTGACAAATCCAAATAAACTATCTGGCGATGAAAAGAAAATTTACGATATGATTGTAAGGCGTCTCATTGCRGCTCATTATGAAGTTGCGATCTTTGACTATACAACAATTACAACACTTGTTGATAGCCGTGCTGAATTTATTTCAAAAGGGAAACAACAAATTCAAGAAGGATGGCGCAAAGTTATTTTCCAAGATGATAAGGACGATGAAACCATTCTTCCAATCGTAGCAGAAGGTGAGCAAGGAAAAGCTGTAACGGTGAAAGTGAAAGAAGGAAAAACACAGCCACCAAAGCGTTATACAGAAGGGCAGCTTATTACGCTAATGAAGACAGCTGGGAAATATTTAGAAAATGAAGAGCTAGAGAAAGTATTAAAAAAGACAGAAGGGTTAGGCACTGAGGCAACCCGTGCAGGCATCATTACAATGCTGAAAGATCGTAAGTATATTGATGTGAAGAAAAATCAAGTGTATGCAACAGATAAAGGAAAAGTATTAATTACCGCAATTGGTGATAAAATTTTAGCTTCTCCAGAAATGACTGCGAAGTGGGAGCAGCGTCTTGCTGAAATTGGGGAAGGCATAGCTTCTCCAGCAACCTTTATGGAACAAACGAAAAAGCTATCAGCGAAAATTATTGAAGATGCAATTGAAATGTCAGAGAAGTGGGATTTTACTGGATTACATGTTGAATCAATTGAACGTAAAGGATCGAAGTTTACAACAGGTAAAAAAGTAGGGGAATGTAAAAAGTGTGATGGTGATATAATCGATAAATCAACTTTTTATGGGTGCTCGAACTATAATACAACACAATGTGATTTCACGATTTCGAAAAAAATATTAGGGAAAACAATTTCGCAAAAGAATATGACTAAGTTATTAAAAGGTGAACAAACAGATTTAATTAAAAGTTTTAAGAAGAATGATAAAACTTTTGATGCGAAATTAGAGTGGAAAGAGAATAAAATCAATTTTGTATTTGAGAAGTGAGAGTGTTAACAAATAAAAAAGTCCTTTACTGTGTAAAAAGGTTCTGTAACAAGATGGAGTGCTTTTTTCGTATATCTTGCGTCAAGACAATATAAGCCATTCAGAATAAGAATAACTATACAAAGGTTTTATTTTGGGAATTAATGTTCACGAATTAAAAAGGTGTTTAACAAATAATAAAGCCATTTAAAAGATAATAAAATAGCATTGCACGTTGATTCTAATATAAAACAACGTGTGATATGAAGTATAACTTTGCATAAAATGCAGATTTATGCTTTCTTTTTGTTGTACAAAGATATGTTTCATCAAAGGTTGCTAATTCAAACTTTGATTATAAAAAAGCGGGAGGATTTTTTATAAGAAATCCTTTAGCTTAATAAATAACCGTGTATTTAAAATTAAGTTACATTCGGTTTGAATCCAAATTGAGGGAAAGTGAGACTATTATAATCTTTATACTTTTTCAATTTTGGATAGCCCACATCCCCACGAAAAAAGCCATCATATGCCTTTTCCAATCGTAAAAATACTTCTTGTAAGGGCTGTGATGGCACTTCTTTGAGAAAAGGATACCTCTTCTTATCGATTACTTGTCGCTTTTGCATATCAGAACGTGTATACAATTGTTTGTTTTCCTTATATTTTCTTTGTTTATCTAAAAGAGCAGAGTTATAAGTTTGACGACAATATTGTAGCCAACGATCTAACGTTTCTTTTTGTTCTTTGGTTGCGAAAATCTCGTATTTTTGGCTTAGCAACATTGTCATCCCCTCCCCCTTTTTTCGATATAGTTTTTCAGATTCCTAACACAAAACAGAATATACGTTCCTTTTTCTGCTAGTATACACAAAGTTACATAAAAAGGAAATAGAAACTTCGTGCTATGCACGACCAACGTTCATCTCCTCCCTATCACCTGGGCTATGCCCTACACGTGCTTGAGGAAGGGGACTTCTGTTGGAGTACTGTTAAAATAAGGAACTTTGTTCTGGTACAAAAAACAGTTAGGTTTTTAAAGTTTCGAAATTTATATTGAAACTTGTAAGTTTTAGAAGTATCATATACATATTCAAACATTTGAAGATGTATATGATGGTTTTTCAAATTAAGGATAAATAACGGAGGCGTTTGAATGGGAAATGAAATGCAACAATTTAAAGCTGATTTTTTTAAAGCCTTATCACATCCTTTGCGAATAGGTATTCTTGAATTATTATCAGAGGGCGAAAAAAGCGTAAATGAAATGCAAACGATTCTTAATAAAGAAGGTTCAGCTGTTTCTCAACAACTTAGTGTACTACGCTCAAAGAACATTGTTGTTGGTACGAAAGATGGAAAACGAGTTTTATATTCCTTGCGAGATCCTATGATTGTGGATTTACTGGTAGTTGCTAAGAAAATTTTTAACAACCATTTAATCGATACAATTTCAATGTTAGAAGAGTTGGATGAAACAGAACGTGAAGTGATGAGTAAGGAGGATTAGATTGAGTATTGAAGTTAAGAAAGAGGATATTATTCAATACGGAATGGAACTATTTCGCTCAATAGGAGCTCATCACGTTTGTAAAGTTTGTATTGAAAGTGGGAATTCTTGTTGTTTTTTATGCCAACATTTGCAAGAAGGAGTAGGATGTCAAAAGAGAAATACGGCTTGCACAGCTTGGCTATGTGGGATGCAATGTTTTTTATTTGATCAAATCGGAATATTGGACGAGTGGAATCGTTTCTGGAATGAAGTTCCAGGGCAAATGTTTCGTAGAGATATTACCCCAGATATAGTAAAGGTTACATCGTTTATAGATATGAAAAAATTAAATAATCGAGATGGATTACTTTTAGCAGAAAGGTTAAAATCCTACATGCAAGAAGGTGGAGACATAGGGAAATTAGAACGACATTTAAGCAAAACGTATAGCCAATACTAGACTGATATTTTCTTGTAACGAGATAAAGAACTCTTGTACAAAAGTATGAAACATACATTTAGGATTCAAATTTATCACAAGAAAATATTCTTTCAGAAGAAAAGAAGCAAGATTTATTAAAAATAGAAAAGAAGGTTTTGTAATGAAAGGGTTATTTACAGGAAGGTTTGAAGGATATTCATTAGGACATTTTCAAAAGGATCTTCTTTCTGGAATGATTGTCGGAGTTGTCGCGATTCCACTTGCTATGTCTTTTGCTATAGCTTCTGGTGTTAAGCCGGAGTATGGAATTTATACAACATGTATTGCCGGGATACTCGTTTCGTTATTTGGTGGTTCAAAGTATCAAATTGGAGGGCCTACAGGTGCTTTTGTTCCAATTCTTTTAGGGATTGTAATTACCTATGGGTATGAAAATTTACTACTGGCCGGTTTATTAGCCGGAATTATCTTATGCCTTATGGGAATTTTTAAACTAGGATCTTTAATTAAATTTATCCCGCGCCCTGTAACAATTGGTTTTACATCAGGTATTGCTGTTAGTATCTTTACGGGACAAATTGCTAGTTTTTTAGGTCTAACAGGTATAAAAAAGCATGAGGCATTTATAGCAAATCTAAATGAAATCTTTATCCATATTGATACCATCAATTTTTATAGTATTATAACTGCTTTGATTTGCCTTTTTGTTATATTGATAACACCAAAGATTTTTCCAAAAGTACCTGGTTCATTAGTAGGTGTTGTTATTTCAACTATAATTGCTGCTGTATTTTTCTCAGGGCATATACCTACTATTGGCACAGCATATGGTACGATTCCAAATACACTTCCTCATTTTGGTATACCAGAAGTTACATTAGAGCGGATACAACAGTTAATTGGTCCAGCATTTGTTATTGCAATGCTGGGTGGTATTGAATCCCTTTTATCTGCTGTCGTAGCAGATGGTATGACAAATAGTAAACACAACAGTAATAAAGAACTGTTTGGTCAGGGTATTGCTAATATTGTTACACCGTTATTTGGAGGAATTCCTGCAACTGGAGCGATTGCCCGCACAGCAACCAATATCAAAAGTGGAGCCGTATCTCCGATGTCAGGTGTGATTCATGGGGGATTTGTGTTATTTACGCTTCTATTGTTAGCTCCATATGCTTCGCATATTCCTCTTGCTAGTATGGCTCCCATTTTAATGGTAGTAGCTTGGAATATGAGTGAGCAAAAACACTTTGTTCACATACTGAAAATGAAGACAGGGGATTCCCTTGTATTACTTGTAACTTTTTTACTCACTGTATTTACTAGTTTGACAACTGCTGTAGAAATCGGTCTTATTTTAGCTATTATTTTGTTTACAAAACGTATGAGCAATATGCTCGTTATATCTAAAGTGCTTCCTGATCACACAAAAAAGAACGAAAAATTGCTACCACATGTGGTAAGTAAAGCTCATGATTGTCCGCAAATTAGTATTTATACAATAGAAGGCCCATTATTTTTTGGCGCTGCTCAGACGTTTGAACAAAACATTTTAGCAACCATTCATTATAAACCTAAAGTTTTAATTTTACGTATGGGAAAAGTTCCTTTTATTGATACAACAGGAGAATCATACTTTAGGAATATTGTCCAGCATTTTAAAAAACAAGGTGGCGTACTTCTCATTTCGGGAGTTCAATCAGAATTAAAAACAACTCTAGACAAGAATGGATTATACGCTGAGATTGGAGAAGAAAACTTTTTTGATCATACAGGAGAAGCGATTAACTACGCTCTAGAGCATTTAAATACGAAAAAATGTATAGGGTGTAAGCATTTCGCTTTTCGTGAATGTACCGGGCTTTCTCAGCAATCCCAGGAAGGGAATACAATAAATAATAAAGCTAATGCACTAGATTTTTAAGAAGAAATGTATTATAAATCATGGATATAAAGGAGAATAAATAATGTCTGAATTTCAAGATCAAGTATTAAACATTTTAGAAGAAGTATGTGAAAATGATATCGTAAAAGATAACCCAGATGTGCAATTATTTGAAGAAGGGATTTTAGATTCTTTTGGTACGGTATCTTTATTAGTAGAATTTCATGAACGTTTAAACATTGAAGTGTCTATCTCTGATTTTGATCGCGATGAATGGGCGACACCAAACATGATTATTAAGAAATTGAAAGAAATTCGATAAAAATAGAAGTTTGAGAAATGGATAAGAAACAGTTTAACTTCGTAAGTGTTTTTCTTATGAAGTCGTAAAAAGGAAATTGAAAATAATTCATATATATTAGAATGATAACAAGTGGAGGAAATAAAATATGTCTAATTTACCAAATTGTCCCAAATGTAATTCAGAATACACTTATGAAGATGGGAATCTTTTCGTTTGCCCAGAATGTGCTCATGAGTGGACTTTAGAATCAGAAACTGAAAATAGTGAAGATACAAAGGTAATCAAAGATACAAAGGTAATCAAAGATGCAAATGGAAATGTACTAAACGATGGTGATTCTGTAACAGTCATCAAAGATCTTAAAGTAAAAGGAACTTCATCAGTTATAAAAATCGGTACAAAAGTAAAGAGTATCCGCTTAGTTGATGGAGATCATGATATTGATTGTAAAATTGATGGTTTTGGAGCAATGAAATTAAAATCTGAATTTGTTAAAAAGATATAAGTGTTGCTTTGTAATAAAAGATAAAAAATCTTTACTACTTGGAAAACATGTTGATTTTGCTATTTATTAGTAAAGAACTGTTTATATAACGATAGAGGGAAGGTGTTGTGATGATACGCAACACCTTCTTAAATATTGATGTGGAATTATATAATAATAGGAAAATTGAGTCTCTATTAATATTTGTATATCTAAAAATGAAAGAAAAGTTCGAAAGTAGTATTGCAATATATTATCCTTGGGGCTATAATAAATGAAAAGAATATCTAACTTTTAAGTTAAATATTCAGAATCTTCAATTAGTTAAATTTGGAAATGAGATACGTTATTTTTAATGGAGGTTTTATGATGACGAACAAAGTACCATTTTCGTTCATAGTAGTTATTGGATTAATGTTGTTTGCTCTCTTTTTTGGGGCAGGAAATTTAATTTTCCCTGCGATGCTTGGACAATCAGCGGGAACAAATGTTTGGTCAGCGAATGCAGGATTTTTAGTGACTGGAGTTGGACTACCGTTACTTGGTGTATTAGCATTTGGAATTTCAGGTAAAGAGGATTTACAATCGCTGGCAAGTCGTGTTCATCCTGTTTTCGGAGTTGTGTTTACAACAGTTTTGTATTTAGCAATTGGTCCTTTGTTTGCTATACCGAGAACGGGTAATGTTTCTTTTGAAATTGGTGTTAAACCTTTTCTAACAGAGAATTTTGGTTCAATGCCTTTAATCATTTTTACAATTATATTCTTTAGTATTACATGTTTTTTTTCGCTCAATCCTGCGAAAATTGTCGATATTGTCGGAAAAATCTTGACGCCAATCAAATTAACGTTCATTGGAATTTTAGTAATCGTTGCTTTTATTCACCCAATAGGGGATATGCAAGCACCTGTTGAAAATTATACATCTCACGCATTCTTTAAAGGTTTTCAAGAAGGATACTTAACAATGGACACGCTTGCATCTTTCGTATTTGGCATTATTATCATTAATGCTATTAAAGAAAAAGGTGCAAAGACGAAAAAACAAATTATGGTCGTTTGTGCAAAAGCAACAATTATTGCAGCAACGACATTAGCGATTATTTATACAGCGCTTTCTTATATGGGAGCTTCAAGTGTAGCGAAGCTTGGACATTTAGATAATGGAGGAACAGTGTTAGCGAAGGTTTCAAATTACTACTTTGGTTCATATGGCGGAATACTGTTAGGACTAATGATTACAGTAGCTTGTTTAACGACTAGTGTAGGGCTTGTCTCAGCATGCTCTTCATTTTTCCATAAACTATTTCCAAAAGTGTCTTACAAAAAAATCGCGATTATGTTATCTGTGTTTAGTGCAATTGTTGCGAATGTAGGATTAACACAATTAATTGCTATTTCTGTTCCTGTATTAACAGCTATATATCCATTAGCAATTGTATTAATCTTCTTAACGTTTTTACATCCATTATTTAAAGGGAGATCAGAAGTTTATCAAGCAAGCTTACTTGTAACATTTATTATAAGTTTATTTGATGGACTTGGTGCAGCTGGAGTAAATATTCAAGTAGTTAATCAGCTGTTCGCTCAAATTCTTCCGATGCATGAAGTAGGGCTCGGATGGATTTTCCCAGCTATTATTGGTGGACTTATTGGATATGGGATTAGTTATTTACGAATGAAAAGTGAAATGCATTCTAACGTAGCGAGAGTAAATAAGTAGTTATATGTACCAAAAAAAGTTATAGAATTCGTTTCTATAACTTTTTTATTATTATAGGAGATGAATAGCGAGAGTTTTTATAATAATTTAGATGTATAATAAATATAGAGATCTGGATCATTCATAGATGGCAATTTGATTAGATATCTTTTATAAAAGAAGTAAAATGAAACTAGGAGAAACGAAATGAATAAAAGAATTGATCATATTGGTATTGCTGTTCGTGATATAGATAGTAGTATACGTTTTTATGAAAAAGTCTTATCAGGAACATTAATAGATCGTTACATAAGTGAAGCGATAGGTGTTGAGAGTGAAGTGGCTATTCTTGAAGTGAACGGAGATAGAATTGAGTTACTTGCGCCGACGAATAATACAACTTCGCCAATTGCAAGGTTTATAAAGTAAAAAGGAAAAGGTGTACATCACATTGCTTATCGTGTAGATAATTTGGATCAAGCTTTAGAAGAATTAAAACAACAAGGAATTCGAACGTTGGAGCATACACTCCGTATAAACAAGCATGGTAGAAGATTAATTTACCTCAATCCAGCAGATACAGAGGGGACAATTATCGAATATTGTGATTACCCAGAGGAACAATAATTTGTATATGAAGTGTGATAAAAGGTGTCACGGCAGCAAGTTTAGAAGCCTGGACAATCGCGACAACACATACTGTAGTAACGCGTCGATTAGATAGAGTAGGTTGAATAATATTGATTAAAAAACAAAAAGGTGTTATGAACTGTACCCTTTTGTATTAGGTTCACCGAATTTCGTAACTAAATCTTCGTATGTATCTCCGCCTTCACCAGTTGAAGAATCTCCAGTTTTGATTGCATCTACATCAGCAGCAGTAATTTTCTTTTTCTCTCCTTTTTTCGGTTCTTCTTGTTTTGGTTTGTCATTTGTGTTTGTAGTAGCTTTATTTGTGGAATCGTCACAAGCAGCTAAACTAAATGCTAAAGCGCTTCCTAAAGCGATTGTACTCATTTTCTTAAACATATTTGTTCCCTCCGAATATATAAAACGTAAGATTTCACACCTCATCATAGCAAATGTAATAACGCTATTTTGTCATATCCTGTCGGAGGGAAATAAAAATAGAGCCGAAGTTCCCTTACATATCAAATCTATATTTTGTTAAAGTTTTCTGTTTAGAGAGTCCTCTAACATATCTTTTAACTCGTTCTTTGTCTCCTCAGTGCACAATTATTTATTAAACCAAATACATTTATGCATAGTTTTTCCAAATTATATTTGATAATATAGATAAATGGACATTAAATACATAATATATTAATAGTTAGGGAGGTATTAGAATTGAAAAGAACACCTGAATTTATACTAGGTTTAATTGGTGGTATTTTTGGAGTTATAGGTTCTTTTATTATATTGATGATAGCTATAACTGCTATGGATGGTTATATTGATTATAAACTTTTAACTTATTATTCTATTTTATTAATTATTCAAATAGGGCTGTTAGTTTTAGCATGTTCAGTAAATAAGGTTAACAATATAGCCTATGGACTTTGTATGATATTACTCCCATTAGTAACATTGGTTATGTCATTACTCCTTTTACTTATTCCAATAATTCTTCAAATTATTTCTGGTGGATTTGCATTTCGATCTTTAAAGCAAGAATCTCATTAAGACATTTAGTTATTACGAAATAATGGTAAATATATATAAGGATTAATTTAAATAATATTTTTGAAGGATGGTATTGTAATTTGAAACGCACTGTAGAATTTGTAATCGGCTTAATCGGAGGAATCTTAGGACTCTTACTTTCTTTATTTATTGTAATTGGTAGTATTTCCTACACTAGTTCTCACACTAGTTCTGGAGGTATTGAAGAATATATTATCATTACTTCTAGCATCGCCTTAATTATTCAAATAGGCCTATTAGTATTAGCTTGTTGTGTTAATAAAATAAATAATAAAACTTATGGTATTTGTATGATTGTATTAAGTATAATTTCATTGTTTTTAGGATTATTTATATTATTTCTTCCAGTGGTTTTACAAATCATTTCAGGTGCATTTGCATTTAGAACATTAAAACAGGAATATAATTAAAATTACAACCGGCTACTAAATCTAATAAAAAACTTCCTTATCACACAAATAATAGGGTGTTTTTTTGTTGTATGAAGGTACAACAAGAGGATTCATTTTGATTAAACTTTACTCAAAATGAATCCTCTTCTTTTGCTATAAAATACGTGTGGTATGTCAACACGARACTAGACAATTTTTTTWAGGTGTTCCTGCCTGTACTGAACAGGGCTCAAATATATTAGTTGTAATCTACTTGGCCTTAGTTTTTTTGTCTAGTTCAGTGTAGCCTATCCAGTTTCATGATGAGCGATTTCGGTTTTATATTTACAAAACAAATGCTTACGACAATAAATAGAAGGCCAACAAATAAGCTAATTGTAATCGCCTCATGTAGGAAAATAGAACTTATAATAATTGCGATAAGTGGAATAAGAAATGTATAGGCACCAACTTTACTTGCTTCTCCAGCTCCGACAAGTGTAAAATAAGCAAGCCAGCCCATTGCGATAACAAAGATTGAGATGAATAGTAGTACGATTACAAATGGTATGCTCCAAGCGATGCTGGACCAGCTTTCAAATTTTGAACCAAAGCCAATTAAGCAAAATCCTCCGATAATAAGTTGAAGTGTCACCATCCAAATTGCGTTTACACGGTTTCCAGTTTTTTTGATAAACACTGTACCAAGCGCCCATCCAATTGCACATCCTAAAGCAAGTAAGATGCCGATGACAGAAATATGTCCAGTTAAGCTACTAGAGCTAATAACGGCAACACCCGTAAATCCAAGAATAAGACCAAAAATTTTCAAGCCATACATTGCTTCTTCCAGCCAAATCCAAGAGAAAATTCCAAGTAAGACAGGCTGAAGAAATACAATAGCGGAAAAGAGTCCAGCGGGCATATACTGAAGCCCTACGGTTTGTAGTCCGTAAAATAAAATAATGTTGAGTAGAGCTGAAATAAAGTATAAATGCCAAGTTTCTTTTAGATTTAGTTGTTTGTATTTTGGTAATGCGAAAATAAGTAGAATCAATCCACCTATTAATGTTCTAACTCCTGCAAATAATACGGGTGGCGTATAATGCAGAGCGAATTTAGATAAAGGCCAATTAATTCCCCACATAAGAACGAGAAATGAGAGGATTATGGCCGTTTTTGTTCGCGAAAGCTGCGTCACAATAGTACCTCCTTGTTGTATTTCATTTCACTATGATATGATATTGAACATGATAAATAAAATGAATCTTTTTTATAAGGAGTATAAGTAATTTGTTATGACCATTACACAACTTCAAGTTTTTATAAAAGTAGTTGAACTGGGAAGTTTTACGAAGGCGGCTGGAGTTTTGAACATGACACAACCAGCTGTCAGCCATGCTATTTCTAGTGTAGAATCGGAATTAGGTGTGACACTTATCATACGTGATAAACGAAAAGGTTTGATTCTCACTGATGTAGGAAATCGTATTTTAGTTCATTTTCGAGAAATTTTAAATGGTGTTGAGAAAGTAGAACAAGAAGTAGCGATGGAGAAAGGGCATGAAGTTGGTACAATTCGAATCGGAAGTTTTCCAAGTGCATCAGCATATTTTTTGCCTAAAATGATTAATATCTTTCGTGAAAAATATCCGAATTTAGAGCTGGTTCTCTATGAAGGAACTCTTAAAGAAGTGGAAGAGTTGCTATTATCACGTGTAATTGATGTTGGAATTGTTATTTTGCCCAATAAAGAAATGGAGATTGTGCCGTTAACGAAGGGAGAAATGGTTGTTGTCCTGCGTGATGATCACCCTCTTTGTGAAAAAGAAGCTATTACAATAAGTGATTTAGAAAATGAACCAATTATTTTATTTAAGGGAGGATACGAACCGCCAATTATTGATATGTTTAAACAAGCGGGCGTACCACTTCGGGTTGAGTATGCGGTGTCTACTGTTACAACGTCTTTAAATATGATCCAAGAGGGGTTAGGTTTAGCGATATTAGCTGAATTATCTTTAACGAATTTACCTCCAAATGTGAAAACGAGAGAATTAGCACCTCAAGTATGGAGAGAAATTGCTTTAGCTGTTCCTTCATTCAAGGAATCTTCACTAGCTGTTCAACTATTTATTGAAGAGTTCCAAGGGCTATTCGCAGAATGATAAAGAGCGTCTCATATATGATAATGAGATGCTTATTTGTTTTTAACTATAATAATGTTCAAATAAAATCTATAAAAAGGATTGACTTATTTTCGAGTTGTAACTATCATGATTACATCAAGGTGGTGATCACGATGAAAATTAGTAGCCGCTTTTCTATAGCTATTCATATGTTATCAATTTTGAAAAATAATCCATCTTCTATTTGTACTTCGGAATTTATGGCTGAGAGTGTAAATACAAATCCGGTTGTAATTCGAAAAATAATGTCTTACTTAAAACAGGCTAAGTTTGTTTATGTAAATCGAGGGCCAGGTGGGGCTGGATTATTAAAGGATTTCAATGAAATTACATTATTAGATGTGTATCATGCAGTAAATGTAGTTGAGGAAGATAAGTTATTCCATATTCATGAACAACCCAATCCAGATTGTCCTATTGGAGCAAATATTCAAGCCGTATTAGAAGTAATTTTAGTTCAAGCGCAATCTGCAATGGAAGAAGTTTTAAAAAATATCACGATGGGGCATTTGTTTGAATCGCTACAAGAGAAAATGAATGCTTGAAAAATGCAAAGCTCGATAAAAAGAGAATGCATATTTTTTTCTCATTGATGTAACTTAATTTGTTACATCTTATAAAATTAAAAGAAAGTAAGGTGTAATAACATGACTGTAAAAATGAAAGTATACTCTGATTTTATTTGTCCATTTTGTTTTTTAGCAAAGGGCCCATTGGATGAAGTAGCTAAGGAAAAAGATGTAGAAATTGAATGGATGCCATTTGAATTACGTCCAAGTCCATATTTAAAAATTGATCCGTGGCAAGAGCCGGATAAATTAAGTTCTTGGGATTCTTTTATTCTTCCTACTGCGAAAAAATTAGGAGTTGAGATGCGTTTACCACGTGTTTCTCCTCATCCATATACGCATTTAGCGTTTGAGGGATATCAATTTGCAAAGGAACATGGCTTGGAAAATGCTTTTCATCATCGAGTGTTCACAGCATTTTTTCAGGAGGAACAAAATATTGAAGAGATAGATGTACTAACAAAATTAGCAGGTGAAGTGGGTCTTACTGAAGCTGAATTTAAAGAAGCTTTAGTAACTCGTAAATATAAAGAGAAGCACCAACAAGCAATCCAACATGCATACGATGAAGCAAATATTATGGCTGTTCCAACTGTAATGATTGGGGAAGAAGTGATTCAAGGACTTGCTAGTAAGGAAATGTTAGAAAGAGTAATTGATAAAGAAATACAAAAGGAAAAAACAAATTCATTTGATGGAATGCAATGTACAACTGATGGATATTGCTAATACTTATCTTCAATTGAAGAATCAAATCTATTTGTTTATATAAATTATACAACTTATATACTTGGAGGAATTAACATGTCAGTAACTACAACAAATTTAAAAGAAGCAATCGTAAACCGTCGTTCAATCCGTAAAGTAACAAAAAATGCTATGATCACAAAAGAAAGAATCCAAGATGTTTTAAAGACAGCTTTACATGCACCATCATCTTTCAATATGCAAAGTGGTCGTATGGTTGTATTAATGGATGCAGAGCATGAAAAGTTCTGGGATATCGTAAAAGAAACACTTAAAACACGCGTGCCAGCAGAAAATTTTGAAGCAACTGTAGAAAGACTAAAAGGTTTCCGTGACGGGATAGGAACAGTATTATTCTTTGAAAATCAAGCAACTGTAAAACAAATGCAAGAAAATGCACCTTTATATAAAGAGCAGTTCCCATATTGGTCTCACCAAGGAAGTGCGATGTTACAATATGCGGTTTGGATGTCATTGTCTGCAGAAGGAATCGGAGCGTCATTACAACATTACAATCCAATTGTGGATGCTGAAGTGAAAGAAACATGGGATATTCCAGCAGAATGGAGCTTAGTAGCACAAATGCCATTTGGTGAACCGAATGAACAACCGGGTGAAAGAACGTTCTTACCTACTGAAGATGTAGTGAAATTTTATTAAGATGGAAAATATATATAGTAGAAAAAGAAGCTATTAGCCAAATAGCTTCTTTTTTTCATGCAATGATTTTAGCAGTTAGGATTTCACGAGTATGAATTCTTAGTTTAGGGAAGAAATATAACAAATAATATGTGCTCGACTTAGTAGAATTTTATAAAAGGATGTGTCGTGATGAATAAAAAGAAGAAATATACAGTTGTAGGCACTGATATTGATGAAGTAAAACGCTTAAATAAAAATTCCGGGCTAACGTATAATCAAGTAAAGGAATTATTAGCGAAGCGGATGAAGCAGAAATAAGGAAAGACATAGTAGCTACAAATAAATACGTTAATCGGCTATTCGTAAGCAGTAAGTCTCGTCACTTCAAACTTTAGAGAAAAGCGAGGGAGATGATTGTCCATGAAAGCTATATTTTATAGCCTAGTTAGTCCTGTATTTTGAATAGGATGTGTATATGAGTAGTAACACGAACAAATGAAAAACGACTGGATTTTGTGACGTACTGTTCATATTGATATAGTTATCCCCCTCGAAATGGATTAAGAAAATAAGACAATTAAAAAGAAAAAGAGGATACTTTCAAATTAGTGAGAAAGATTGTCTTTAGAAGTTCATAAAATGTCTTAATATAGTAACGAATAAACGGTTAGTACTTTCATGAATATATGGAATTTCCATCCGTCGAAGGGGGAGAGTGAGACTTAATGATTCAAATGAAAAATTTCTTTCAAAGTAGAGGGGTTCAGAGGCTTCTTATATTAGTCATTTTAGCCCTTATATTATACGGGCTAAAAAGTATGATTAATTTAATATTGATTACCTTTATCCTTACGTTTCTAATGGATCGCTTTCAAAGATTTATTTCTGAAAAACTTAGTCGTTTTGTACGGATAAATAGGAAAGTGATTATCGCCTTTTTATACATTGTTGTAGTTACGTTTATTGTTACTACGTTATATAAATATTTACCTGTATTAACGATACAAATTTCACAATTGATTTACCAGTTCAAATTGTTTTTTAAAAATCCCCCTGATAACGAAATGATAAGATATGTGTTTTCTGTAATTAATCAGATGGAAGTATCAAAATATATTGAACAAGGTGTGGATGTTATTTATCAATCTTTGGCGAATATTGGAAAGTTAAGTTTGCAAATTTTACTTTCCCTTATTTTAAGTTTATTTTTCTTATTAGAAAAAGAGCGTATCATTGTTTTTACTTCAAAATTTGAGGATAGTAAACTTAGTATTTTTTATAAGGAAATTGCATATTTTGGTCAGAAATTTGCGCGTTCATTTGGAAAAGTCATTGAGGCACAGTTTTTAATTGCCGTTGTAAACTGTATTCTTTCTGTCATTGCACTAGTATTTTTAGGTTTCCCGCAGCTACTTGTATTAGCGGTTATGATATTCTTGCTTGGTTTAATTCCTGTTGCAGGTGTTATTATTTCACTATTTCCACTTTGTATCATTGCGTATAATATTGGTGGAATTGCATATGTCGTATACATATTAATTTTTATTGCAGTTATTCATGCAATTGAAAGTTACTTCTTAAATCCGAAACTTATGTCCGCAAAAACGAATTTACCCATTTTTTATACGTTTATGGTTCTTATCTTTTCAGAGCATTTTTTAGGAATATGGGGRCTCATTATTGGAATTCCAATCTTTATCTTTTTACTTGATGTGCTTGAAGTGCACGATGGAGAGAAATCGGATCTAAATACGGAATGAATTTTTAAGCTATGCAAAAAGCAATCCAAGTATTTTGGATTGCTTTTTTTGTAAGGGCATAAGTAGCATGTATTTTACAGTATAGGAGCCATTGTTTCTTTTAGTACTTGAACAGAGTGATCGAACTTTAATTCTTCATCTTCACTTAATTCAACTTCTAAAATTTCACGAACACCTTGACGATTCAAGACTGCGGGAACACCGATATAAACATCTTTTTGTCCATATTGACCTTCAAGATATGCAGATACAGTTAATACGCTATTTTCATCATTTAGGATTGCTTTTGTTACACGTAAAAGGGACATACCGATTCCGTAGTATGTTGCACCTTTTCGTTCAATGATGTGATAAGCAGCATCGCGAACATTTATAAAGATTTCATCTAAACCTTTTTGATTAAGGTCATTATCTTTTTCAAGAATCGTTTGTAGTTTTTGAATTCCGATTGATACGTGGCTCCAAACTGGAAGTTCTGTATCACCATGTTCACCGATGATGTAAGCATGAATATTGTGAGAGTCAATATTGAAATATTCTCCTAGCATATAGCGGAAACGAGCAGAATCTAGAGTTGTACCAGAGCCAATTACACGTTCTTTTGGTAATCCAGATTCTTTCCAAGTTACGTAAGTTAAAATATCTACAGGGTTTGTAGCGATTAAGAAGATGCCATCAAATCCGCTATCCATAATGCTACGAACAATTTGTTTAAAGATTTTAGTGTTTTTTTCAACTAAGTCTAAGCGTGTTTCACCTGGTTTTTGTGGTAAACCAGCAGTAATTACAACAAGATCCGCATCTTTACAATCTTCATAGCTACCTTTCCAAACTCTTGTTGGTGCTGGAGCAAAGGGAACTGCATGACTCAAGTCCATAGCTTCTCCTTCTGCTTTTGCTTCGTTTACATCAACGAGRACAAATTCTTCTGCAACACCTTGGTTAATCATGCAGTAGGCATAGCTGCATCCTACTGCGCCGGTTCCTACTAATACAACACGGTTAATACCTTTTTTCATATGACAATTCCTCACTATTTCAGTAATTTTGATATGTAAGAAAAAACAGGTCTTACTTCTACAGATTCTAACCTAGTTTATTCCATTTCACAAAAGATATTCAAGTATTTGAAAATAAATCCGTTTATATAGTTGTGAATCATAGGGAATGAAACAGGGGCATCTTTTCTTGAATGTAATCCTTATTAAAAGAAGAAACTTCGGATGCCGAATCCATTAACAATGGAACAGATAATTTATATTATTCATAATGGGCTTATGAAGACAGAAGATCCGAAATATATATAGGAATACAAAACAATCGGAGTGTTTTGTTTACAAATTGCATTTATTTTAATAAAATAATAAATATAAATCGTAATAATTACGCTTTAAAGTATATTAAAAGCATAGAAATGGATGGTCGGTCATATGAGTAAAGTAGAAATTCATATACTAGGTGGTTTTTTAGGAAGTGGGAAATCCACATTGCTACAAAATTTACTACTAGCAGAAAAGAAGAAAACTCGAAAAGTTGCTGTTTTAATGAATGAAATAGGAGAATACTCGGTAGATACAGATATTATAGGGAAAGAGAATATTTTAAGAGAACTTTTAAAAGGTTGTATTTGTTGCACGTTAAAAGATGAACTTGAGATTCAGTTACATTCTTTATATCAACAAGAGAGACCAGATGTAATTTATATAGAAACAACAGGAGTTGCTCACCCAATTGAAGTATTAGATGCATGCCTGTCACCTATTTTAGCTCCTTATCTTGACGTGAAATCCATCGTTGTTGTATTAGATGCGATGAGATGGTTAAATCGTGATACACTAAGTAAAAATATTCAACAACTTTTAAATGAACAAATCAAATACGGAAGTCATATCCTCATTAATAAATCAGATTTATTAAAAGATGAGGAGAAGAAAAAAGTTTTAGAAGAAGTAGCAGCAATTAATAAACATGCGAAATTGTATGAAACACAGTATTGTAATATATCTTTAGAGGATATAGAAGATGTGGAACTTACAGAAAATGAAGAACATGAAACATTACATATGAAGCAGCATTTACATATACAAACGATGACATATCAATTTACAAAATCAATCGATCAAGATCAATTATACGAATGGCTTTCAAATTTACCACAGGAGATTTATCGTGTAAAAGGATTTGTGAAATTTCATGGGGATAAATATCCACACTTATTACAATATTCATTTGGTGTACCAACTTTACTGGAGCAGGACTTCGGATTTCCCACAAATCTTGTGATGATTGGTGAGAATTTAGATAAGAAACAATTGGCAGAAGGATTAGGTGGTTTAGAGAGTAACTCGATTTCATAATTTGTGTTGATGTAGAAAAACAGCGTAGAATTATAGATTCTACGCTGCTTTTGCATGTATAAAAATGATAGTGATTGGAAAGTTAATATTATTTAAAGGAAGCGTAACCTTCATCCACCATAACAACTCTATCATTAATTACATTTACTACTTCCCATGAAATAAGATAAACARTATCTACGATCTGCTCAGGTTGAGTTAATTTATTTCCTATTACTGTTGCTTTTATTATATCAATTAACCATGAATCGTTATAGCCATTGAATAATGGGTGTATCGATAATGACGCTCGAAGTGCTACTGCAACCACGCCAATACCGTACCGAGCCAATTCTAAAGCAGCTAAGAGCTTTATGAATAGATTCATACATGAACTATAAATCGCACTGCATACTTTGGGTTTTTGAAGTGGATTATAATTATATTAGAATTAGCTAGGGAGTAATCTTTCTGTGTTGTTCATAATTGACATTATTAGGGTGAATATGAGTTTTTTTAAGTATAGGTTAAGAAGGTTGAAAGTAATATGTTTTGATCCAAGGAGAATAAGATGAATAAGAAGTATAGTTTTAAAAGAACTATTATGATTCCAGCTTCAATAGCCGTTGGTTTAAACGATTTACTAAATTTAAGGAATAAGAATACTACAAATAAGAAGCGTTTTGTGGATTTTCATATACTATTTGATAAGAAAAAAACAATTGAAAACTTCCGTAATCTTTCTAAAGTATACCCAGCCCAAAAGGTGAAACGTAAAGGACATATTTCTCGATTTGATTATGATTTGAAGGATATGAATGTTACGTACAGCTATAATGGAAAACAATCAACTCTTGATGAGTTTCTTAAAAACACGATGGCGACAGGCCTTTTCATTATGAAAGATCATAAAGTTGTAAATGAGCGATACTTTCATGGAAATACGTGTAAATCTCTTAATACTTCATGGTCTGTAGCAAAATCTTTTTTATCTGCTTTAGTAGGTATAGCAATTGATGAAGGGGATATTAAATCAGTAAAGGATCCAATCATTGCTTATTTGCCAGAGTTAAAGAACTCGGGATATAAGAATGTTTCTATTAAGGAATGTCTACAGATGTGTTCTGGTATTTATTTTAATGAAGATTATCATAATTTGTCATCAGATTTTTATATGCTGATGCAAGCGTCATTGACTGCAAGTAAGAGTGTGAATGAGTATATAAATCAATTTAAGTATAAAGAATTTTCTAGGGAATTTTCTTATAAAAGTATAGATGCGCAAGTGTTAGGCATGCTGATTGCAAAAGCAACTGGACGGAACTTAGCACAATATTTACAAGAGAAAATATGGGGACCGCTTGGAATGGAGTCCCATGCATTTTGGAATATAGGTAGTGATGGGAGCATGATACCTTATTCTTTCTTGAATGCTACGTTGAGAGATTTTGCTAGATTTGGATTACTCTACTTACAGAATGGAAATTGGAAGGGGAAACAGATTATTTCTCAAGAGTGGATTCGAGAATCAACAATACCTGAAAGGTATAATCTACTGAAAGATAATCAATCTCATTTCACTGATAATTATCAGTATCAATGGTGGACTCCTGGACCAGATTATATAGTCGGAGAATTTCTTGCTATAGGAATTTGGGGTCAGAATATTTATATAAACCAACCAGAAAACCTTGTTATTGTGAGAACAAGTGCTGATCCTAGTTTTGAAAAACATCACTACGAAATGTATGCTGTTTATCGTGCAATAGTAGACTTTTTACGTAAAGAGTCTTAAGAGTAGTGTGCTTGGTGGAAAAGACTAATTCATTTTGGAAGTTAGTCTTTTTTTGTGGGCTAATATATTAGAGGAAGAGCACAGTTATTTAAATGTATTTGCTCAAGGAATGATATGTATAATTCATATAATCGTATGAATATTTACAAATGTATTGGAAGGGATTTGGAAATGTCTGGCGAATGTAGAGGTACTTCGAGAAATTTCTATTGACAACATAGTTCACATTGTTAAAAACAAAAAGTCATGATTACGGATGGTTACTTTGGTGTATTTGATTCTATCAGAAAGTAAAGTATGGGGAGGATCACAATGTCAGCAAAAAAACGTAAGTGGCTAAAAATGGTGTTTACGGGATGTATTCTTGGTTCATTGTTAGTAACAGCAGGATGTTCAGGGGAGAAAGCAAGTACAGATGATGAGAAGACCATTAAGGTAGGTGTTCTTGCTTCGTTAACAGGACCGCTTGAATCATATGGGAAACAAACGGTAAACGGATTTGAACTAGGGCTAGATTACGCAACAGGCGGAACAGGGAAAGTAGAAGGGAAGAAGATTAAGTTTGTTGTAGAAGATACGGAAACAAAAGCGGATGTAGCAGTTAAAAAAGCTACGAAACTATTAGAGGAAGACAAGGTTGATTTTCTTGTTGGATCTTCGAGTTCAAGTGATACATTAGCAGTGTTACCACTAGCGGAAGAATATGAAAAAATAATGATTGTTGAACCTGCGGTTGCAGATAGTATTACGGGGAAGAACTGGAATAAATATATTTTTAGAACAGGCAGAAATTCATCTCAAGATGCAATTGCTGGTGCTGCATCCATCGCTAAGAAAGATGTAAAGATTGCAACATTTGCTCCAGATAACGCCTTTGGTCGTGAAGGAATTGCTGCATTTAAAGCGGGAGCGAAGAAGCTAGGGGCAAATATTGTAAATGAACAATATGCTGATACGAATTCTACTGATTTTACTGCAAATATTCAAAACATCATTAGTTCAAAACCAGATTATTTATTTGTTGTTTGGGCTGGTGCGAATTCACCATGGAAGCAATTAAAAGATATGAATGTAGAAGCGCAAGGGATTAAGATTTCAACGGGGGCACCGGATATACCAGCATTAAAGACGATGGATGCATTAGTAGGCATGCAAGGATTTTCAGTGTATTATCATACACTTCCGAAAAATAAAGTGAACGATTGGCTAGTGGGAGAACATAAGAAACGTTTCAATGGAACAGTTCCAGATTTGTTTACAGCTGGAGGAATGTCAGCGGCAATTTCCATCGTTGAAGGGTTAAAGAAAACAAAAGGCGATACAGATGTTGATGTGCTTATTAAGAAAATGGAAGGAATGGAATTTGAGACACCAAAAGGAAAAATGAAATTTAGAGAGAAAGACCATCAAGCTTTGCAAGCGCTTTATTCTATAATGTTACAAAAACAAGAGGGTGTTGATTATCCAGTACCTGTTCTAGAGCGAGAATTAACAATGAAAGAAACAGAGCCACCAATTCAAAATAAATAGATTGAATATCCCGGAATTAAAAGATGTAAAGAGAGGAGGTTATCTCTCTTTACATCAACTTCTCTTTTTCACCCTGAAAATATGAATTTTTTGAGGAGGGTATAGAGTGAGGAACTTGTTAGAGACTAGAAATCTTTGTGTCTCATTTGGAGAACATCATGTCATTAAAGACGTAAATTTGATGATACCAAAAGGAAAACTTATTTCTATTATTGGACCCAACGGAGCAGGGAAGACAACTCTATTTAACTTGTTAAGTGGACAGATTTCTCCAACAAAAGGTGAGATTTATTTTAAAGAACGTGACATTACAAAGTTATCGATTCCAGTGCGAACCCGCCTTGGTATGGGGCGCTCTTTCCAGCTTACAAATATTTTTCCGGAATTAACAGTGATTGAAAATGTACGCTTAAGTGTACAGTCGTTTGTTCAAGATTATTATAGTTTTTTTCCAAACTTCTCACGATTCAAGCAGCAGATGGGGGAGGCGAGACGTCTTTTGAAGACAGTATTGCTTCACGAAAAAGAAGAAGTGCTAGCGAAAGATTTAGCACATGGGGAAAAGAGAAAATTAGAACTGGCCATGCTGCTAGCGCTCAGAACAGATGTATTGCTACTTGATGAACCAACAGCGGGTATCTCTGTTGAGGAAGTCCCAGCTATTCTTCAAGTGATAGAGAATATAAAGAAAAATCGTGAGAATACAATTGTACTTATTGAACACAAAATGGATATGGTTCTACATTTATCAGATCATTTAATTGTACTATTTCATGGCGAGTTATTGGCCGAAGGGTTACCAGAAGAGATTATGAAGGATGAACGTGTACAAACGGCATACTTAGGGGGATTATACGGTGACACTATTAAAAGTGGATAATATAGAAACGTATTTGGATCAGTTTCATATTTTGCAAGGTGTTTCTTTTATGGTTGAGAAAGGAACAATCACCGTATTGTTCGGAAGAAATGGGGCTGGAAAAACAACGACTTTACGTTCAATTATGGGGTTTAATCGGATTTCTAATGGAGAAATTTATTATTGTGATGAGAAAGTAAATGGTCTATCTACTCATCTGATTTCGCGAAAAGGAATGGGCTATGTGCCAGAAAATCAAGGGATCTTTCATAATTTAACGGTAGAAGAAACATTTGCTCTCGCTGGAGTAAAGAAAGGGATAGAATATGCAGAAAAGGTAGAATGGATGCTCGATTTATTTCCAGATTTAAAACAATATTGGAATAAAAAAAGTGGGCTGTTGAGCGGAGGACAAAAGCAAATGCTGGCGATTTCAAGAGCGTTCATTAATAGTGATGGATTGCTATTAATTGATGAGCCAAGTAAAGGATTAGCGCCGATTATGATTGAAAAGTTAATGTCGGCTATTTTGAAAATGAAAGAGAAAACGACTGTTTTGCTTGTAGAACAAAACTTTATGATGGCAAGCCAGATAGGTAATTATTTTTACATTATKGACAATGGAAAAATCGTGCATAACGGTCCAATGAATGAACTGAAAGAAGATAAGGAAACATGTCATAAGTATCTAGGGATTTCTTAACATTGATACGGAGGAGGTATGGAACGTGGATGTGTTAGTTAACTTATTTGTAAATGGCGTCTCAACAGGTATGCTTATTTTCTTATTAGCATCGGGACTTTCACTTATTTTTGGTTTAATGAGTGTGCTCAATTTTGCCCATGGTGGATTGTTTGCATGGGGAGCTTTTACAGGGGTTTGGTTATTCAATATGACGGGTAGCTATGTACTTGCATTAATAGGTGCGATTTTGATAGGAATGTTTCTTGGTTTCGTTTTAGAAAGATTCCTTATTCGTCCTGTTTATGGAAATCATGTTCGTCAGCTTCTCGTTACACTTGGTGGAATGCTTGTACTTAGTGAATGTATAAAAGTATTTTGGGGACCGAATCCAATTAGTGCTAAATTACCAACATGGTTACAAGGAAGCTTGACATTCGATGGAATTATATTAATAAAGTATCGATYGTTTGTTATTATTGTTGGGGTACTTATTTATATTGGCCTGATGTTGTTACTACGTAAAACAAAAATTGGTCTTATGATTCGTGCGGGTGTAATAGATAAGGAGATGGTTCAAGCTCTTGGTATTAACATAAAGGCGATATTTTCATTTGTCTTTTTATTAGGGGCTGGAATGGCCGCGTTAGGGGGATTTCTCCTTGCCCCATATTCAGGAGTTATTTTCGCTGAAATGGGTATGCAGTATGCAATTTTAGCTTTTATTGTTGTCATTATCGGAGGATTGGGAAGCGTGCAAGGTTCAGCGATTGCGTCTTTAATTGTTGGATTGGCTGGAGCGTTTACGGCTTATTATTTACCTGATTTATCACTCGCAATAAATATGTTAATGTTGTTGTTTTTCTTGGTAGTCAAGCCAACGGGGCTCGTTGGTGAAAAGGGGTGAAAAGGTGAATAATACATTTAATCGGGCCGGGATATATTTTGGACTAGTTGTATTGATTTGTTTAAGTGTATTCCC